>NZ_JAGGQR010000049.1:0-125333 GCF_018613205.1 Bacillus sp. ISL-46 | reverse complement strand
TAAAAAAAGTGTAATATATATATTATTTTTATTTTTTTTTTTTTTTTATATTATAATATTATATTAAAAAAAAAAAATATAATTTTTTTTTTTTTTTTTTTTTTTATTTTTTTTTTTTAAAAATTTAATGTTTTTTTTTTTTTTTTTTTTTTTTTTTTTTTTTTTTTTTTTTTTTTTTTTTTTTTCGGTTTTCGAAAGAATTCTTGAAACATGAATTAAAATGAAAAGAAAGTGTGGTATTCTTTGTAATGGGGGTGCATTCAATGACAATTAATAAAATAACGCCAAAAGAGCTCTATGAAAGGCTTCAGGGTGAAGAAAAATTAGTTCTTCTTGATGTTCGGGATAAAGAAAAATACAATCAATTTCATATAGAAGAAAGTAGTAACGTACCGAAATCAGTAATTTTTGGCATTGAAGAGTCTGGTGAAATCACACTGCAGTCCTTACCCAAGGGCCAAGAAATGATCGTGACTTGCACTACGGGGAATTCAGCAACGAAATGTGCACAGATTCTGGACGCTCATAATTATCAAGTGACGGTTTTAGACGGAGGAATTACTGCTTGGAAGGCATATATAAGTTCGCTACGAGACGAATAGGGAGACACTCTACATGCTGCAAAAGATAAATAAACAACTAGAAAGAATCATGCCATTAATTACCCCGGTTGGTGTATTGACTGGAGTATTGTTCAGTGGCCATCTTAAGGACTTTTCATATTTAATTCCTTGGATTTTTGCTTTTATGACCTTCGCTGGGAGTTTAAGTTCCAATTTCCATTCATTAAAAGAAGTAATCGTTCATCCGTTTCCAATTTTTATTGCAATGGCAATCCTTCATGTCCTCATGCCAATTTGGGCCTGGGGTGTAGGTCATGTCGCCTTTTCTGGTGATGTTTACACGATTACCGGACTTGTCTTGGGAATGGTCATTCCAACAGGAGTGACAAGCTTTATGTGGGTAGCCATTTACAAAGGAAACATTCCATTAGTCTTATCGATCATATTAATTGATACCTTGCTTTCACCAATCATTGTTCCATATTCGCTATCGTTATTTATAGGTGAAAAAATTGAAATGGACTTTATCAATATAATGAAGGGTCTATTGGGAATGGTGGTCATTCCTTCCTTGATTGGGATGTACTTAAACCAAGTTACAAAGGGGAAAATTAAAGACCGATTAGGGACACGTCTTGCTCCCTTTTCGAAAATTAGCCTAGGATTTGTGGTCATGCTTAATGGGGCAGTGGTTGCACCATATTTAAGAAATCTTAATCTTAAACTTGTGAGCATTATCTTAACGGTCTTCTTAATTGCGCTGACTGGTTACCTGTTTTCATTTTTAATTGGTAGATTTTTTAAAGGTGGACGAGACAACGTCATTTCACTGACATTCACTGGCGGGATGAGAAATATTAGTGCTGGGGCAGTTATAGCTATTACTTACTTCCCAGCTGCAGTTGCGGTACCAGTAGTGGTTGGGATGTTATTTCAGCAAATACTCGCCTCGTTAAATGGGCATTTTCTCAATCGTTATTATAATAAAAATGTGGAAAAGCAAGAATCGGTTGCAATGTAAAACGATGTTTAAAAAAGAAATCCCCTCGGAATTATTTGCGAGGGGATGTTTTTATGAGGGAATTCCCTCAAAAGAGCCGATTACTATGTTGCATACTTGATAATTCCGGATAAATAAACGGAGCAGTCTCGTTGGACAACTTCTCTCATTTTTATTTTTCCGTCTTGTACTAATTCTCTAACCAAGCCTTCAATAAGTTTTTCATCTTCTTTTACAGCCTTTGGAATCTCAATTGAAAATAAATTACTCCGACTGGCGTAGTGTAGATTTTTTAATAATTCAGCTTTATTCATTGGACAACCCCTTTACCTTATCTTCGACATGAAGGGGGCGTTCTCCTTTGAATTAATACAATTATCTCCATTCACAAGGATTTCAGCAGTAAAATCTTCTTTTTCAATGGAATGGAAATTATTCTTTCGTTAGTTCTTCTTCAAAGAAAAAGGTATTCGGATGTTCATTGACAATATAAGAGTACCTTTTCATGTTTTTTACATATTGAGATTTATTGATTGTTACTGATTCACCCGAAGAACGAATATTTACTTCATCACCCTCATTAAATATACTTTTCTTCATTTTCCCATCCTTTCAAACCAGGGTGTTTTCTTCTTTCCAGCACCTTTGCTGGATATTTTATTATTTCCTAAGCATCGAGATCTATATGCTCAAACTTACTAATCTGGAACAAACCCTTATCAGTTAACTTTAGTTCCGGTATGACAGGAAGTGATAAAAACGAAATCGTTAAAAATGGGTTGAAGTGGTCGTGTGCACCTAGTTTTTTGAGGGCAAGATTTATCTCATTTAAACTGGAATAAACCTCTTGATACGGGCGATCTGACATTAACCCTGCGATGGAAAGTCTTAATGAGGCAATCACTTCGCCTTGATTGACAACAACTAGACCCCCTTGGATATCTTTGATCGCTTTGGAAGCAACTACCATATCCAAATCGGTTGTTCCGGCAATAATAAGATTATGGGAATCGTGAGCAATGGTGGTTGCAATCGCACCGGATTTTAAACCTAAACCTTTGACAATACCTAATCCAATTTCATTTTTCATATGATGGCGCTCAATCACGGCCAGCTTTAATTGGTCTTTTATGATAGAGGGTTGAAATATCCCTGAATCACTAGCATTAACTTTTTCAATAATATGACGCGTTACAAGACTATTGGGGATAATTTCAATAATATTTGCTTTGTTCGTTTTTAATGGAATTTGGAAATGATTTTCCGTTAATTCATGAAAACGAACAGTATTTTTTAACCGGTCTGTTTCAACCAAGGAATGGTCCTGTGATTCAATAATAAGCCGTCCATTCTCAACAACGGCAATCCCATCTTTATAAACGGTTGTAATAGTAATGTTCTCAAGGTCATCAAACAGGAAGAAATCCGCTTTGTATCCAGGTGCAATCGCACCCTTAGCCTCCAGCCCAAAGCATTCTGCTGCATTAATGGTTGCCATTTGTATCGCTGTTATGGAAGATATACCTGAGGCGATAGCCAGCCTTACGTTGTGATCGATGCTGCCATCGTGGATAAGGTCGTCTAAATGCTTATCATCCGTTACAAATAAACATCTTCTTGCATTTCGCTCATTGACGATGGGAATTAATTGTTGTAAGTCTTTTGCCACCGTACCTTCGCGAATCATTAGGTACATTCCTCTTCTGAGACGTTCTTTTGCTTCTATTGCTGTTGTACTTTCATGATCTGTTCGAATGCCTGCTGCCAGATACACATTCAAATCATTGGCCGATAACCCCGCCGCATGGCCGTCAATTTTTTTGCCAGATTGTTTTGCTGTTAGGATTTTTTCAAGCATGTCGTCCTCAGCCTTTAGAACTGCTGGGAAATTCATGACTTCAGCCAATCCTAAGACTCGTGGCTGCTGATAAAAGGGTTGTAGATCTTTTGCATTAAGAGTAGCGCCGGAATTTTCAAATTCGGTCGCAGGAACACATGAAGGAAGCATGAAGAAAAAGTCAAACGGTAAGTTTTCAGAGGAATCAAGCATGTATTGTATCCCCTCAGCGCCTAATACGTTGGCAATTTCATGTGGGTCTGCAATGATGGTAGTTACACCGTGCGGAAGAAGAACCTTTGCAAATTCATTTGGAGTGACCATTGAGGACTCAATATGAACATGACCATCGATAAAAGCTGGGGATATATAGCGGCTATTTGCATCAATCACCCTATTCCCCTCATAATCACCTATACCGGCAAAGTATCCATCAACAATCGCAAGGTCTCCTTCAATAATTTCTCCATTAAAGACATCGATAATTTTCCCATTTTTAATGACCGTATCCGCTGGCTCTCTTTTAGATGCTACAGAGATTCTTCTCTTTAACTGATTTGCCTCCATAGGACAACATCCTTTTCTGTCATATTAATACTCTACTTTATCTTGTGAATTCTCCCATGTTCTAAACGGAATATCTCCATCTGGTGGAAAAATCTTTTTCATAGGTATTTTTCGATATTCGATGGGGAGGGAGAGTTGATCATAAATAAATTGATCATCAAACCCTATTTTCGCTGCATCTTGTTTGGTGCAAGCATAATAAACAGCCTTGGGGCGTGCCCAATAAATGGCGCCGATGCACATCGGACAAGGTTCACAGCTGGTATAGATTTCACAATCGTTAAGCTGAAAGTCGTTTAAATTCCGGCAGGCATCGCGAATGGCTTGCACTTCGGCATGTGCAGTGGGATCGTTTGTCCCGGTTACTTCATTTCGGCCGATTCCAATGACCTTTCCGTCCTTGACGACGACCGCTCCAAATGGTCCCCCTTGCTTCGTCAAAACATTATTTAGCGCTAGTTCAATTGCCTTTTCCATAAAGTGAGAATCTGTCATACAACCTCTCCATTCCAGTTAATTAATTTAAAATACATTATTCTACATGATGATTACAATTGCTCAATTGTTGTAGGTATATCTAACATATTTTTTTATAAAATAGCTCTGGTTACTTGCCTGTTGATTTCCGCTCCAATCAACAATTTTTCTATGTTAGATTATATGACATTAGTGTAGATACTATTTCCCCTTTTGGATATTATGGTGAAAAAAGATGACATAAGCTTTGTTAGTAATGTTCGTCTATCTACTGAAAATCTACCCAGTATCAGAAAATTGAAAAAGAACATGGGTGTATTTTGGGAGGTCTATCAATATATATAGTGTTAGATAGCACGGAAGAATAGGGGGTCATGATGGTGGTTTCTCTTGAAGGATAACGACGGAGTCATCGCAGTCTATCTTGCGGCGGGTAAGAGCCGCCGGATGGGGGTTAATAAGCTGGCACTCCCTTGGGGGCAGAAAACTGTTGGTAATTCAGCCTTAGAAAAGGCAGTGAATTCCAAACTGGACTATACGATTGTGGTGACAAGGGATGAGGATACGCTCAACTGGATAGATGGAACCCTTTTCAGAACCCCCCTCCGAGAACGCTGGAAAGCTTTGAGATGCCGTGATGCTGATAAAGGGCAGGCGCATTCCTTGCAATGTGGATTGCTTGCAGCAATGGAAATGGAACCCAAAGGAATCATGATCCTTCTCGCTGATCAACCTCTCTTACCCGTAGGAATTATCAATGATTTGGTTATACGATACCTGAAGGTACATCAGGAAAATAAAAATGTTCCGTTTATAGCGGCTAGCTTTCAGGGGATTCCGAGACCGCCCATTATTTTTTCGCCAAAGGTGGTTCCTGATTTACTGAAACTAGAGGGGGATGAAGGGGCACGACAGCTTTTTAAAAAGGAAAAATTAACTGGCATACTAGTTAACTATGAGAACGGTTGGGACTTTTTTGACGTCGATACCAAAGATGAATATGAATGGCTGAAAGGGTGGAGGCACGAGTGGTGAAGAGAGGCAAGTTGTCTGTTTCTCCTGAAATCCTGCGGAAATCAGTTAGGTTGGGAGAGATGAAACCATGGATGTAAAAGAGAATAATCAAGGCTCCATAGAGGAAATAAATCAAATGAACAAAGAGGAATTTGTGAGAACAGTAGGCTGGGTGTTTGAGCACTCCCCGTGGGTGGCTGAGAAGGCATGGGAGAGTATACCCTTTCAATCTCGTGAGGAACTCTTACAAATAATGGTGACAGTTGTAAAAAATGCAGAGGCAGCCTTTCAATTGGCCCTGCTCCGAGCCCATCCGGATCTTGGTACTAGATTAAAAAAATCAGAGGTTTCGCAAAAGGAGCAAGCTGGAGTAGGTCTTGATCGGCTCTCGAAGAATGAACATAGTGAGTTTGTTTCACTCAATCAGAGGTATGTCGAGCAATTTGATTTTCCTTTTATTATGGCAGTGAAGGGCCAAAGCAAGGAAACAATTCTTGCAGCGATGAAAGAACGTGTGGGCAATACCTATGAACAAGAATTCCCGACAGCCTTGGATGAGGTCTATAAAATTGCAGGGTTCCGCTTAAATGATGTTATTCAATAAAGGGGGATGATGATATGCAAAGAACGATGCGCTACGGAAAAGCAGATGTTTGGGTTTATCGCACCTACGCAGCCCCATTAACAGGAGTCCGTCCGATTCCTGAATCAGCCTTTACGGGCCGAAGCAATATTCTGTTTGGAATGAATGTTAAGGTGGCAGTAGAAGGCGAAGCCTTCTTATCGTCGTTTAAAGATGGGGATAATACATTAGTTGTGGCAACCGATTCGATGAAAAATTTCATTCTAAAACATGCTGGTGATTATGAAGGTTCAACACAAGAAGGATTCCTAGAATTTGTCGCTCGCCGTTTCCTTGAAACGTATCCTCATATGAGTGCTGTCGATATCTCTAGCGAACAAATCCCATTTGACGAGCTCTCAGTACCAACGAAAGATAGTTTTGAACCGAGTCCATTCGTATTCCGCTATTCATTAAATGAACAATCGTTGGCTCAAGTTGAAGTGAAACGCTCTGGAGAAAAGATCATCACAGCCGATCATCTCAGCAGTTTGAAGGGACTAAAGCTTTTAAAGGTAAGTGGCAGCTCCTTTTATGGATTTGTGAAGGATGAATATACGACACTGCCAGAATCCTATGACCGGCCGCTATTTATCTTTTTGAATATTGGGTGGCGCTATAACGATTTCGATGCTGCAAAGGGCAGTACCACAGATGGGTATGTCGCAGCAGAGCAAGTTAGAGATATTGCTTATACGGTTTTTCATGAAGAGAATTCTCCCTCCATTCAAAATCTTATCTACCGCATTGGTCTTCGTATATTAGAGCGTTTTCCACAGTTAGTGGAGGTTCACTTTGAATCCAATAACCGGACCTGGGAAACCGTTTTAGACGAAATTCCTGCCTCACAAGAAGGGAAAGTTTTTACCGAACCGCGTCCTCCGTTTGGGTTTCAATGTTTTTCCATGACACGTAAAGATTTAGAAAATCCAGGGGAATCACCGAAATGACTGGAAAGGTAACAACCCATGTCCTTGATTTAAGTTTGGGAAAACCGGCAAGTGGCGTCCTGGTGGAATTATGGCAAGTTATTCCAGACAACAAATTCGAATTCATTCAAATCAGCTATACGAATGAAGATGGCCGGGTCAATCAACCTCTCCTCGAAGGGGCATCCATGAAAAAGGGAATCTATGAAATACGTTTTCATGTCGGAGATTATTTCAGCAATCGCAGCATATTACTCGGTGACCCTTCGTTCTTAGATTGTGTTCCCGTTCGCTTTGGCATTTCTGAAACCGCCTCCCACTATCATGTACCATTGTTGATTTCACCGGGTGGGTACAGTACGTATCGAGGGAGTTAAGGAGGGTCATAAGATGAAAGAACTTTGGGTGAAGAATGGGCTTGTTTTTACAGAGGAAGGCTTTCGAGAGGTAAATATTCGAGTCCTTGATGAGAGGATTGACTCCCTTGTAAAAAGTGAAGGAGAACCATTGAAAGAGGAAACAGATACGATTATTGATGCAAGCGGGTGTCTAGTGGTTCCAGGCTTTATTGATGCCCATGTCCATTTCAATGATCCAGGAAGAACGGATTGGGAAGGAATTGAGACAGGCAGCCGAGCTGCAGCTATCGGCGGAACCACTACCATTTTTGATATGCCACTGAATTGTGCACCTTCTGTTACTAATTTTAAGAATTTACTTGATAAAAAAGATTATTTAACCTCTATGTCTCATGTCGATTTTGCTCTCTGGGGTGGAATGACAGACACGAACCTCGCTAACCGGCAAGAACTCACTCAAATGAGTAAGGGGATTATTGCCTGGAAAGCATTTATGAGTGAGAGTGGGATTGAAGATTTCCGCTTTGTCTCACCTGATGGATTGAAACAAGCCATGCAGGCTGCAAAGGAGCATAAGAAGATTCTCGCTCTCCATGCGGAATGGGAAGAGGAGATTAATAAATTTACAGCTTTCTATAAACATAGGGTCGGGATCAATGAACGAAAAGCCTTTCTCGCGAGCAGGCCCGTATCAGCGGAAGAGAAAGCGGTTAGTTATGCCTTAGAGCTTGCTGCCAAATACGGAACAGCCCTTCATTTTGTTCATATTAGTTCGGCGAAGGTAATCGGGCTCATAGAGCAAGCCAAAAAAAGCGGTGTAGATGTCACGCTGGAAACCTGTCCGCATTATTTAATCTTTGATGAAGAGGATTTTATTAAAAGTGGTGCCATCCTCAAATGTGCACCGCCGCTAAGACCGCGCGAAGATGTAGAGGGGCTATGGGACTGCATTCAGAAAGGATGGATTGACACGATTGGATCTGATCATTCTCCGTGTCTTTATTCGATGAAAGCAACGGATTCCATCTGGGATGCATGGGGAGGGATTCAAGGGGTTCAATTTACATGGCTTTCACTGCTTGATGAGGCCCTTAAACGGAGAATTAACCTTAAACAAATTTTACCATTAGGGACGTCGAATGTGGCTGAACGGTTTGGAATAGCAGACCAAAAAGGGAGAATTCGTCCCGGCTTAGATGCTGACCTTGTTTTGATACGGTTAGATGAATCAACGATTGCTGATAAACAATCATTGGCTTTTAAAAATGCCTATTCACCATATGAAAATAGAGAGTTTTTACTTAAGGTGAAGAAAACGATTTTACGAGGAAAGGTCATTTATGATGATCAATCCGGGGTGATCCAGGAGAAAGTTGGTGTTTGCCTGTAAGTGGACACGCAGCAAAAAGGAGGAGCTTTATGAATCAGGATAAGAAAAGTTTGGTCCAGTGGATTGAGGAGCACCAAGCAGAAATGATTGATTTTTTAAAAAAAATAGTGCAAGTTCCTTCAGATAACCCTGCTGGAGATTGTTACCCTATTGCTGCCTTCTTACACCACCAGCTTCAAGAACTTGGCTTTGTGGATGTATCTCTATTAGAGGTAGATGAAGAGGAAGTCAAAGCCGCTGGAATGATTAGTTTGGCCAATGTCCTTAGCAGCACCGAGTTTGGGAACGGGGCAGGAACAAATATTGTCTTAAATGCACATGGTGATGTGGTGCCCCCTGGGTTAGGCTGGAGTGTTGATCCATACGGAGGGGAGATCATTAATGGAAAGATGTATGGACGGGGCGTGGCAGTTTCAAAATCCGATATTGCTGCCTATTCATACGCTGTTTTAGCCTTAAAAAAAGTCAAAATCAGTCACCCTCTGCACGGGAAAGTCGACCTTGCTTTTACTTTTGATGAAGAAACAGGCGGAGAATTAGGACCAAAAAGGCTGCTTGATCAAGGGAATATCAGTCCTGACCAGGCGATTGCAGCTGGCTTTACCTATTCGGCAGTTAATGCCCATAACGGCTGTTTACATTTTGAAGTGAAAACAACAGGGAAGTCTGCCCATGCCGCTCTGCCGCATACAGGAATTGATGCGCTTGAGGCGACGACAAAGATTTTAAATGGTTTATACGAATATCGGCAGACTCTCGCGGCCAATAAATCTTCTGTGCCTGGGATTGACCACCCAACCTTGGTTGTCGGTCTCATTTCTGGAGGAATTAACACAAATGTTGTACCTGACGAATGTACAATAAGGGTTGACCGAAGATTGATTCCAGGTGAAGACGGGGACCAAGCGGAAGCGGAATTTAGAAAAGTTGTGGAAGAAGCGGTTAAGACGACCAAAGGAATAAAAATAGAAATTCGAAAAATACTTCATGCAGAAAGCTTCGGGCCTGTTCCGGAAGATTCACTACTGATTTCAGCATTATCCGCGAACTGGCAGTCCATTATGAAAGGGAAAGGTGAATTAGCAATAAACGGAGTACCGATCTATGCAGATGCCCGCCATTTTTATGAAAAAGGCATCCCAACCATCATGTTTGGTGTTGGGCCCAAATTGCTGGAAGAGGCTAATGGGCACCGGGCGGATGAAAATATCCGTGTAGATGATCTGGTGGATGCCACAAAGATTATTGCCTGTACACTTTACGATTTACTAGGGGGAGGTAAGGGATGAAATTAACCCAGCGGGAGCAGGAAAAATTAATGATTGTCATTGCAGCAGACTTGGCCAGGCGCCGAAAGGACCGGGGTCTAAAATTAAATTATCCCGAAGCGATTGCCATCATCACCTACGAAATTATGGAGGGGGCAAGAGATGGGAAATCGGTGGCTGAATTAATGAGTGAGGGAACAAAGATATTATCAAGCGAAGATGTGATGGAAGGGATACCGGAAATGATTCACGATATCCAAGTAGAGGCAACATTTCCAGATGGAACCAAGCTTGTTACCGTACATGAGCCGATTCGCTAGATTGATATTTTTATGGATAAGGGGGTGCGATGTTGATACCAGGAGAATATCGATTAAGACAAGAGCCGATTATTTGCAACCAGGGTAGGAAGGCTTCTAAAGTTATCGTGCTCAATCAAGGTGACCGGCCAATTCAAATCGGGTCCCATTTTCATTTTTACGAAGTGAATTCCGCACTAAAATTTGAACGAGACCAAGCATTTGGCAGGCACCTAAATATCCCTGCCGGTACGGCTGTCCGGTTTGAACCAGGGGATGCGAAAGAAGTAGAACTCGTTCCCTTCGCCGGTCAGCGTGAAGTCTATGGGTTAAATAATAAAACAGATGGCCCATTGGACCAAGGAGAGGGGAATCCGTTATGAGCTTTCGAATGTCGAGAAAGCAATATGCAGACATGTTTGGTCCTACAACGGGTGATGCCATCCGGCTAGCGGACACCGATTTATTTATCGAAATAGAAAAGGATCTTACCGTTTATGGTGATGAGGTCAAATTTGGCGGCGGAAAAGTAATCCGTGACGGGATGGGACAGCATCCGCTTGCTACACGAGCAGATGGGGCACTTGATGCTGTCATAACCAATGCGATTATTCTAGATTATAGCGGGATTTATAAGGCGGACATTGGAATTCGTGATGGCCGAATTGCTGGGATTGGAAAAAGTGGAAATCCTCTTTTAATGGAAGGGGTAGACATGATCATTGGGGCTTCAACGGAAGTCATTGCTGGAGAAGGCATGATTATAACGGCTGGCGGCATTGATGCCCATATCCATTTTATAAGCCCGCAGCAAATCGAAACCGCCCTTTCATCTGGGATTACAACCATGATTGGCGGCGGCACTGGTCCGGCAACCGGAACAAATGCAACCACTTGTACACCGGGAGAATGGAATATTCACCGAATGTTAGAAGCTGCCGAGGAATTCCCAATGAATCTTGGGTTCTTAGGAAAGGGGAATTCGTCCGCTGAAGAACCGTTGATTGAACAAATCAATGCCGGTGTGATTGGACTTAAACTGCATGAAGACTGGGGGACGACCGCCTCAGCCATTGACCACTGCCTCAGGGTAGCGGACAAGTATGATGTCCAAGTTGCCATTCACACCGATACATTAAATGAAGGCGGTTTTGTCGAAGATACTTTGGCAGCCATTAATGGCCGAGTTATCCATACCTATCATACAGAGGGGGCCGGCGGCGGTCATGCTCCCGATATTATTAAGGTCGCAAGCTTCCCGTATATCCTGCCGTCATCCACCAATCCAACACGACCTTATACAAAAAATACCTTAGATGAACACCTAGATATGCTAATGGTTTGTCATCACTTAGACCCGGACGTACCTGAGGACATTGCCTTTGCTGATTCACGCATCAGAAAAGAAACGATTGCAGCGGAAGATATTCTCCACGACATGGGTGTATTCAGCATGATAAGTTCAGATTCACAAGCAATGGGAAGAGTCGGCGAAGTGATTACTCGAACCTGGCAAACCGCTGATAAGATGCGAAAGCAACGAGGCAAGTTGGCTGAAGACACAGGAGTAGGAGATAACTCCCGTGTAAAGCGATACATTGCCAAATATACGATTAATCCGGCAATTACGCACGGTATTGCTGAGGAGGTTGGTTCGGTGGAAGTGGGGAAATTGGCGGATCTCGTCATTTGGGAACCTGCATTCTTTGGCGTTAAACCAGAGATCGTCATTAAAGGTGGAATGATTGCCCACAGTTTAATGGGAGATCCGAATGCCTCCATTCCTACTCCGCAGCCAGTTCTGTACCGTCCAATGTTTGCTTCCTTCGGAAAAGCCAAGTACAGCACCTCGATTACTTTCATGTCAAAAGCAGCCATTGAACTTGGTGTACCTGAAAAGCTTGGACTAAAAAAACAAATCAAACCAGTACAGGGAATTCGCCAACTATCAAAAACAGATATGAAGCTCAATGCGGAAATGCCAACAATTGTAGTCGATCCACAAACCTATGAAGTTATTGTGGATGGTGAGCTAGTGACCTGTGAACCAGCAGAAGTATTACCGATGGCACAGCGTTATTTCTTATTTTAGGAGGAAAATCATGATTATTGAACAAATCGTGGGAAATGTAGATGAAATCGCAGCCTCTGGCCGACACATCGAAAGAGTATATTTAGCCAGTGATGACTTAGTGAAGCGAATTCAGCGGGTGACAACGGACCACGGTAAAGAGATTGGCATCCGGCTGAAAGAACCAAAAGACCTGATTGATGGCGATGTATTATTCATGGATGACCGAAATATGATCGTTGTCAGTGTCACGAGGGACGACTTGCTGGTAATTCATCCGACAAGCTTTAAGCAAATGGGGGAAATTGCGCATCAGTTGGGTAACCGACACTTGCCTGCACAATTTGAAGGCCAGGTGATGCTCGTCCAATATGATTATCTTGTTGAAGAACTGCTGAAACAATTAGAGATTCCATACGCAAGGGAAGATAGAAAAGTGAAAAAGGCATTCCGGCATATCGGTCACTCCCATGGATAATCAACTCTTGTCCTTATTGCAAATAGGGGATTCCAATTTTCCGTCCGGAGCTTTTTCACATTCATTTGGATTGGAAACCTACATCCAGGAAGAAATCGTCTATAGTAAGGAAACCTTTTTTGAATGGATTCGAATTTACTTGGAAAAACAAATCGCCTATACCGATGGACTTGCCTGCCGTCTAACCTTTGACGCCTTACTTAAAGATGATATCGAAGGGCTATGGGTGCTCGATCAAAAATTGTTTGTCCAGAATATCCCTAAAGAAGCACGAGAGGCAAACCGGAGGATTGGGGAAAGATTGATTCGGATGGGAATTGATTTATATTCGATACCATTATTAGAAGAATACCTAAAAAAGATACGTGCCAAGGAGGCGTATGGTCATCCTGGAATTGCTTTTTCGATTATCTGCCAGTACTTAGGAATCGAGAAAAGACAAGGAATACTGACTTTCCTGTATTCAAGTATGGTGACCCTTATTCAGAATGGTGTAAGAGGGATACCACTAGGGCAAACAGCCGGTCAACGTATTCTTTTAGAATTACACCCTTATTTACAAAAGACTACAGAGATAATTGAAGGAATGGATGCTGATGACTTTGGAGCTGTGGCTCCTGGAATTGAAATTTCACAAATGCGACACGAGAGATTACATACCCGTTTGTTTATGTCCTAAAAAATGATGAAAGAAGGGGTAACGATGGAACCGATACGTATAGGAGTTGGCGGACCAGTTGGAGCAGGGAAGACGTTGCTTGTGGAGCGATTAACGAGACACCTCAAAGATGAATATAACATGGCGGTCGTAACCAATGACATTTACACCAAGGAAGATGCACAATTTTTAATAAAAAATAGTGTACTTTCAGAGGATCGAATTATTGGTGTGGAAACAGGAGGATGCCCGCATACGGCGATCCGGGAAGACGCATCCATGAATTTCGCTGCCATTGATGAGCTAAAGGAGAAACATCCGAATCTATCACTTATTTTTGTCGAGAGCGGCGGCGATAACCTAGCTGCCACCTTTAGTCCCGAACTCGTAGACTTTTCTATTTATATTATTGATGTAGCCCAAGGGGAAAAAATTCCGCGTAAAGGCGGCCAAGGGATGATTAAATCTGATCTGTTTATCATCAACAAAATTGATCTAGCCCCATATGTAGGAGCAAGCTTAGAAGTCATGGAGTCAGATACAAAGCTGGCAAGAGGCAAGAAGCCATATATCTTTACAAACTTAAAAGAGGATGTTGGTGTAAACGAGGTTATTGAGTGGCTCAAGTTAAATGCGCTATTGGAAGGATTAGGGTAGGTGGAACAGCGGACCGGATATTTGCGACTAACGGGTGCAAGGAAAGGTAAGAAAACGATTTTAAAAGAATCCTATTCAGAGGGTGCATTAAAAATTACTAGACCTGTTTACCTAACAGGAGGCGGCGAAGCCTATCTTTATGTGATGAATCCAGGTGGGGGATACATTGATGGTGATTCCTACCAAACGGTCATCTTATTGGAGGAGAATGCTGAGGTAGTTGTTACCACCCAATCCTCTACTAAAATATATAAAACACGAACCTCTCCGGCTTTTCAGGAAATGGACATACATTTGAAAAGCGGAAGTGTTTTAGAATATCTGCCAGATCCAGTCATTGCTTACCAGCATGCTCGTTTCAAGCAGCGTACGGTCATTCGAATGGAACAAAACTCTTCCCTTATTTGCACGGATATTTTTACTCCGGGTTGGGCTCCTGATGGGACACTTTTTAAATATGACTTACTCCAAGCAAAAATGGAAATTTATATGGAAGACAAACTTATTTTATTTGATCATGTAAAACTTCAACCTGACAATGATCTTAAAGGGATTGGCATGATGGAAGGGTTTTCTCATTTTGGGACGATGATTGTTATTGATCATCGTATCAATCCTGCTTTAGTAGAAGAGTTGCAAGAAATTCTCGATACTTTCCTTGATGTTAGAATTGGTATTTCGATACTAGCCGTATCAGGGTTTGCGCTAAGGGTATTGGCGAATACCACACAGGTTATAGAAAAAGTCTTACATGTCTGTCATGAAATCATTAGGATCAAAGTATTGGAAAAAGAACCTGTATTTCTAAGAAAATATTAATCGGCTGATGTATCATCATCGCCGATTTTTTCTTGTCTATACTGGAATAATTGTAGTTAGGTTTTTCATTGAAGTATAATGAGAGTATCTAGAATGCCTATATTTGAGGAGGAATGAAATGGGTAAGCTTTTTGTTGACCAAACGATTGAAATCAATGCTCCAGCGTCTAAGGTATGGGATGTTCTTACGGTCAGTGAGTATAATAACCGTTGGGCGACGGAATTTTCAAGCGGCGGACCACAGTTTCAACTCGAATCCACTTGGGAGCTTGGAAGTCCTGTCCTATGGAAAGGCGAGGATGGGACCGTAATTGTCGAAGGGAATGTGACGGCTCTCGAGAAGAATAAACTCCTTCGGTTTACTGTATTTGATGTTCGGAGCGAGGAAAAGGCACTTGTCACGGAAGAAGACGGAATCACCTTCCAATTGTCTGAGGATAATGGAAAGACGACACTACATATTTTACAAGGGGATTTCTCAGTGATGCTGGAAGGGAAGAAATACCGCGATTTAAGTGCAGAAATTTGGGACAAGGTGCTCCCAATGGTCAAAGAAATGGCGGAATCGACTAACTAGATTTTTATGAAAAACATAAATTTATGTTGGGCTAGGTAAATGATTCTCCTAGCCTTATTTTGTTGTGTTAAAATTTTTATAAAAAGGAGACTTACTAAATGAATATCATTGACTTACATTGTGATGCCCTAATGAAACTCCAAGAAGCGCATGGTACGTTACGATTTGCTGATGCGCCGGAGTTACAAACTAGTAAAACACGCCTCCAGCAGGGCCAAATCAAAGTCCAGTGTTTTGCGATATTTATTGAACCCGAAATAAAGGGGGACCAGAAATTTCAGGTTGTCCTTGAGCAAATCGATTATTTTTACAAGGAAGTGCTTGGAAAAAATCCAGACATGGTCCATATCAAAGAATGGTCGGATTTTGATCGCTTAAAGATCGGTCAGATTGGCGCAATGTTAACGCTTGAAGGCGTGGATCCAATTGGCAACGATTTATCGAAGCTCCATATTCTCTATCAACTAGGTGTCCGTTCCGTTGGTTTGACATGGAACCAAGCCAATCTGGCCGCTGATGGCGCTGGTGAACCGCGCGGCGCGGGGCTGACGCTGTTCGGAAAAGAAATTGTCGAGTTTAATAACGAGCATCAAATCCTGACCGATGTTTCTCACTTAAGCGACAAAGGGATTTGGGAAGTCATTGAATTAGCCAAGTATCCGATTGCGAGCCACTCGAATGCTCGAGCACTTTGCAACCATCTGCGAAACCTCACAGATGAACAGGCAGCGGCGATGTTTGCTAAAGGCGGGTTGATTCATGTTGTTTACAATCCACCTTTTGTAAAAGAATTTGGAGAAGTGACGATTCCAGACCTTGTTAAACATATTGATCACTTTTGCTCATTAGGAGGGGTAAAGCAAATTGGATTCGGCTCGGATTTCGATGGGATTTCAACATTTATTACTAATTTGGAAGACGCCTCTAAGAGCCAAAATCTTATTAATGAACTATTAAAATATTACAGTGAAGAAGTGGTCCGCGGATTTGCCTATCAAAACTTTCTTGACCATCGGCCAGGGATGATCCGATGAAGAATCAACTTTTTACAGCGGCGACGGAAGCAGCTGAGGAAACGATCCTCAATTCATTGTCACAAGCAGTCAATACAATGGGAAAAGCAGGCCGGGTTGTCCAACAAATCAATTTATTAAAAGAGGAGTAATCATATTGTACATTACTATAAAAGAGACAGCAGAATATTTATCGGTTCCTGAGGCAACTGTCAAAAGCCTCATCCAACAAAAGAAAATCCGCGCCCTATTTGACGGGGAAGAATACCTAATCTACAAAGAACAATTCAGGACCCACCTAAAACAAATGGAAAAATACAAACAACTAATCGAAGAAATCCTGAACGAACCCATCCCAGAAAGTATCGACGTAAAAGACGAAGATTAACTGGGTCGCATTTGATACCATTTCAATTTTGGTGCCTGACACCATTCGTGGACAAATCAATGTATTTGTCCATACGGGGTGGACACAAAAACTAATATAAGAATGAGGTGAATTATTATGTCTAATCTTTTTATGAAAAGGATCTATGAGCCCTATGAGGAAATGGATGGCTGCAGAATCTTAATTGACCGCTTATGGCCGAGGGGGATTTCGAAAGAAGCCGCGAAGCTTTCGTTTTGGTTTAAAGATCTAGCTCCAAGCAACGAATTGAGGAAATGGTTCTGTCATAAACCTGAGCTATTTGAAGAATTCTGCATTAGATACCTAGAGGAACTTCGCACGGACGAACAAAAGCGGGAATACATCCGGCAAATCATTGAAATGGAAGCTAAGGGCCCAGTAACACTCCTCTATGGAGCAAAGGACCCGGTCCATAATCACGCACTGGTATTGATGGAGGAACTTGGTAGATTAATTGGGATAGAACGATGAAGTAGGAGGGATTTCAATCGTATGATGCCCGTGAAGGGTGGGAAATCGGTTCAGAGGTAATCATACGACTCGTATGATGCCCGTGAAGGATGAAAAATTGGTCTGACGGTAACCAAAGGAAGCGTATGATGCCCGGAAAGGCTGAAAAGATGGTCCAGCGGTAACCAAAGGAACCGACTAATGCTCGTGAAGGCTAAAAAATCAGCCCAACGGTAACTAGTGCATACGACTAATCCCTTCAACCAAAAAAAATTAAGTTCCATGGGCATCAGCCCCTCTTTAATCCCTTCGGAAGCGTCCCATTACCTCCATCGTTTGCATGATGTTCACAAAAGCCTTCTGATCCACCGTTCTAATCGTGTGTTTTGTTTCATTTAGTTCGTATTTTGTAATCACCGTGGTTAACACTTTTTTGGGCTTATGGGTGTATGCCCCTTCTGCATACGTTACCGTGACCCCTCGTGCATGCAAATGAATTAGTGCATCCGTAAGCTCTTCATACTTATCCGTCACAATCGTTAGGGTTAATTTATTCTGATTAGTGTATACCATATCAACGGCACGACCAGACACATAAATGGTGATAATCGTATAAAGTGTGATGCCCCATCCAAAAATCAGCCCAGAAATCCCCACCACTAAAAAATTCATACAAATATTTAAAAAGCCAACTTGTAAGTTCCTTTTTTTTTGCAAGTGTGAGACTAACTATATCCGTTCCGCCAGTCGAGCCTCCAATCCGAATGATAATTCCAACCGCGATACCATAAAGGGCCCCTCCAATGATGGAAGAAAGAAGAATATCATGGCTAATGGGATGAATCGGAATAAATTTCATGCTGAATGATAAAACAATAACGGCATAACCAGTGAGCAAAATGAATTTTTTTCCTAAATATTTTAGTCCTACTAAAAATAGAGGAATATTGATCAGCAAAATAATCCAGCCAGTATTGATATGTAAAAAATGGTGAATAAAAAAGGCGATGCCTGTTACACCGCCGGAAGTTAGTTTATGTGGAATAAGAAACGTATTAAAGGCAAATCCAAATAACATCGAACAAAGTCCAATCACAATCAGTTGAAAAATCAATCGAAACAACATAAACACCTCTATCTTTTTGTGGTGCTTTATTAATAGTCCTAGTATTATTTTGTGCTATTTTTAAAAAGATATTTCAAAAACAAAAAACGCCAATAACGTAGGCGTTTTGAAAGTCTCGAAATTAAATGACGTAAAGGAACACGGTTAAAAAATGTGCCAAACTTCCTAGTAAAATGAAAATATGAAAAATCTCATGGAAGCCCATGTACTTTGACTGCAAGAACTTAGGTTTTGCACCGTAGATGATCCCGCCAATCGTATAAAAAATTCCCCCGAGGATGAGCAAAAATAAACCAATCGGGTTTAAGCTTCCAGTTAGCGGCGAGAATACAAACACAATCATCCAACCCATCGCTAAATACAAGGAGGTAGAAATCCAGCGAGGGCAATTAAACCAGACCATTTTAAAAACAACCCCGCTAATCGCTATTCCTGCAATAATTGAAAATAGAATCGCACCTATTTTTCCGTTCAAACTGATAAAGCAAAAAGGAGTATACGTACCTGCGATTAAAATGAAAATCATCGAATGATCCAGCCGTCGTAAAAAGGCAATTACTTGATCGTGAGCAATCACCATGTGATAGGTGGCCGATGCCGAGTAAAGCAGAATCATACTAACGCCGAAAATAATGACCGCAGTAATTGCAGACGGTGAACTTGTCGTCGCAGCCGCCTTGATAACCATCGCAAGGAGCCCGACAAAGGCTAAAACTGCTCCGGCTAAATGGGTTAGTCCGTTGATAGGTTCGCGAATGTAATTGTTCATTTAAATGCCCCCTAGCACAGCATATAGTTTTGATAACTACATATAATGATACTGGTATTTTTATATCTAGTCAATACATATCTGTTTAGGTATAATAAAAAATATAAAGCAAATGAACGGGGTCTTTAAATTGGAAAATATCAATCAAATTATTGAAAATCTTGGCCTAGATACGAACTTAAATTTAAATGAAATACCCAAAATAGACTTATATATGGATCAAGTCATTCAATTATTCGAAAATAAATTTAATGAATCGAAGCGGAATGAAGAGGAAAAGGTACTTACTAAAACGATGATTAATAATTATGCAAAAGGGAAGCTAATTTTTCCGATTCACAATAAGAAATATTCAAGAGAACACTTGATCTTAATGAGCTTGATTTACCAGCTTAAAGGGGCACTATCAATTAATGATATTAAGGTAACCCTTGATGGGGTAAATAAGAAGATTATCCAGGATGAGATAGACCTAGATTCTTTTTATACTAGTTATTTGAACCTAAACGGCCAAAATGTCGAGGATTTTAAAGAGGATATCGAAAAAAGAGTGACCGAGGTAAAAGAGGAAATTGAAGAGGCACACAATGAAACTTCCCTCTACCTTGAGCAGGTGCTAATGATCTCATCACTCGTTCATATGAGTAATTTATATCGGAAAGTGGCCGAAAAACTAGTCGATGACATAACAGTAGAAAAAGAAGAAAAGCGTCACAAATAATTGTCGACGCTTTTCGCATTTTCAATGGTAATATCTTTGACCCCTAATCCGACCTCGATCGCTTTTGGCGCGGAATTTTGACTCATCACATCATAAATTTGAATAGAATCCGCTCTATTTTCACCTCCGAATACTTTAATATCGCTCCCCGCTTTTTTAAAATCTTTAACAGATATATGTTTTAATATCACATTTCTGGCCCGATATTGAACGGCAATTACCGGGTGGCCTTTGTAGTCATAATTGGGGTCACCAGCCAAAGTAAAATGGTTAATGACTACATTTTTATAAGCTGAGACAACCATACCGCGCGGCGTTGAGCCTTTATATAACTCAGTAAAAATCGGCGCGATGGATACAAGATTGGCAGCACTAATATTGTAAGCAGTTTGTGACTCAGCCTCCGTGCTTTTGTGATGTCCAATATGCCGGAAATTAAACGAGCGGTTATCGTGGACCGAAATATGCCCGATAATTTGTACGTTTGAAGCGGCTGAAGAATTTTCGTGCGCTTTTATTTCCACCCCGCCAAAGCATCGGGCAGAAGAATTATTAACAAGCAACACATTCCTCGAACCATCATCGACCTCAATCCCGTTGGAGTTAGAAAAGCCCATCTTGTGGGCACGACCACTTGGGTCACACAGATGGCAGCGGGAGATAAAGACATAATCACTGTGATGGGTGGTGATACCATCATCACCGAAACCATAGCCATTCAAGTTATCGAGCCAGACATACTTGCTGCCGCCGCGGGCGCGAAAGCCGTCACCCGCATAATTGTACAGAGTTGATGTAACATCAAAGCAATGCAGTCCTGGATTCATTCCTTCAACATCCTTAACCCAGCCATAAGTAACATTTGCATACGTTAAGCAGCTGGAGTGATTTCCCCAAGTACTTGTTTTCGCCACGTTGCCAAGCCTTTCGACATTCCAGTCCAAACTTAGGGAGCCGACATAAAGATGATGATTCCCTTTCCAGTGATTCCTGTTAGTAATGAGCCGAGTACCTTTATCGGCAACATCATGAAGTTTAATCGTCGTTACACCTTTTCCTGCGCCAACAAACATGGTCCAAGAGGGCAGTTGGATTCCCTTTGTTATAAATACTCCAGCTGGTACAACCACTTTCACCTTGCCGTTGCCAATCGCTTTTTTAAATGCAAAGGTGTTATCCGTCTTCCCATCGCCAATTGCTCCAAAATCTTCAACATGGACCTCTTTCACCATATTCTTATGTAAATTCAAGTATTCTTCATCCAACATGCCTTTCCAATCCGGAATCACATTTCCTTCAGGATCTATCTTAACCTTTCCTTGATCATCAGAATTAGCGGTCGTCGATAAGTGGCGAAACAAAGCTGTTGTCATTTTTTGAGGAAGTGATCCGGTCAGATGACGAATTTCCTTCTGACGAGGAGAGGCTTCATTCCTTCGTGTTCGATTGAAAAGCTGCTCGGTTTCTTGAATGGCCCTTTTTAGGTCCAATTGGTTTGTAAATTGGGCAAGGATTGCGGCATTCTTTCTTGGATCATGGTTTTTCTCTAAATAAAGCAATCATTTCTCACTCCAAAGGACATTCTTATTAAAATTATTATGACATTATTCGGCGATAAATAATATTTTCATTTTTAGGGAAAAATCCTTTTGAATTAACTTTACTAGAAGGAGATTATCATTTGAAAAAATTTTCTAAGAAATTTACTCTATTGCTATTGTCTATAGCCTTAATTTTACCTGCCATTAGCGTGAAGGCAGCCCCGCCCCCACCACCAGTTAACCAGAAGCAGACCATGAGTGAGTCTGCACACCAGCTAAAGTTTAACTTTAGAAGACTTTGGATGGAGCATGGCATTTGGACAAGAAGTTATATTGTTAGTGCGGAAGCAAATCTTAAAGACCAACAAATGGTCCTGACAAGACTTTTGAAAAACCAAGATGATTTAGGAAATGCAATCAAACCTTTTTACGGTGAAGCAGCAGGAACAAAGCTTGCACAATTATTACGAGAGGATATCCTGCTTGCCGGAAAGGTACTCGAAGCTGCCAAAGCCAATAATCAAGTTGATTTGCAAAAATATAATACTGCATGGTACAAAAATGCCGATGATATTGCAGAATTTCTCAGCAGTGCAAATCCAAATTGGAATAACACTGCATTGAAGCAGTTGTTACATGCGCACTTAAAAATGATTACACAGAGTGTACTTGCAAGACTTAAAAATGATTGGAACGGAGACATTCGTGCGTTTGATGAAGGGGAAATCCATCTAATAAAAATTGCTGACGTCTTATCAGATGGAATCATCAAACAGTTCCCTCAGAAGTTTTAACAAAAGGAAAGATTAGCTTGTGGACAAATTTCACCAGTCTACAAGCTTTTTTTTTGCCTGAAATTACTCTTTATTGTTAACGCCGTAAAGGAAACAGCTTTACGATTGATTAAGTTCTGAATTTTTTGTGAACAGCCAGGTAGCGGTTAGTTTATTTAAATGAGTTAGTTTAGGATGTAAATAAGAACATATAGAGTAATTACTATTTTAGAAGGGAGGAATTCAACATGAAGAACCAAAAGTCTATAAGTATGCTTGTCTTTGTAATAACCCTTTTATCGATTATTGCAACGTCTTACGCAATTTTTCCAAATCAAGGAGCAGGGGAGTACGAATATAAGTCTATTTTTGGAGAAACCGTTTCAATTTATGGGAAGGGTCTATACAAACATGATTCCGTATCGATGGCAGCACAGGCAATCGCCCAGGATTATGTGACATTATTCTTTGGCGTACCTTTACTTGTCTTTTCACTATATTTGTCTAGAAAAGGACTGTTAAAAGGGCATTTGCTCCTCACTGGAACGCTTGGGTATTTCTTGTACACCTATGCATCCTATTCATTTCTATCTATGTATAACTCCATGTTCCTCGTTTATGTAATCCTTATGGCGGCAAGCTTCTTTGCTTTTACACTGGCAATGATGTCGTTTGAGATTGCGAAATTACCGCTATCATTCAAAGAAAAACTACCTGTGAAAATAATTGGCGGCTTCTTACTCTTTGCTTCGTTTGTATTTGGAATGATGTGGCTCGGGAAGATAGTAAAGCCACTAATGAATCACACCCCTACAGAAGGTATCGAACACTATACTACACTCGTCATTCAGGCATTAGATCTTGGGTTTGTTGTTCCTGTGGGAATTATATCGGGAATACTGCTCATTAAGCGAAAGCCATTTGGCTATCTTCTAGCATCCGTCATCATCATCAAAGATATCACCTTGTTAACAGCCCTCTCAGCGATGATTTTCCTTCAAATTCAGGCCGGTGTTGAAGTAAGTTCAGCAGTTGTGGTGCTCATTCTACTCCTAAATATCGTTGTCATTTATCTCATGTATTTAATTTTGAAAAACATAACTGAAGAGTCGGGCAATTCCTGTAACAGGACAAATTTGAAAAATTTTTGACAATTTCTTAAGAGCGGATATTTTTAATAAAAAGAAAAATACTAACAAATGTTCGGAGGTGGAATCAATGGATCAAAAAGATTTTGAACAAATTTATGAGGAATACAAGCAGGAGAGTCAGCAGCAAGCCCAAATGGAAGCAGGTGATAGTAATCCAGATGGCAAAGAAGAGTTCGTTTCCGTCAGGAAGAACGATGATGGAGATATTATCGCTTTTAAAACAAGCGCTGGACGCGAGTTGGATTATATCACGGCTTTGAATGAGGCGAAAGCTGGCAAGATCGCTCATGTGGATGTCTTTCACAAATATGGTCGTGACATCATCCGTAGTGAGCCAGACGGAATTAAAGAAAATAATCTTGATCAATTACCTGGTTTTTAAGGAGTGTGTCCATGCATTGGTATGAAAAGTTGAATCAGTATTTTCCTGTTGAAGAAATGAAATCAAGAGCTCACATGGAAACCTTACTGAAAGAACGTTCAAACATCTATCATAAAGATGAGGGGCCAAACCATGTTTTGATGTATGCGGAATTAGACAATTTTGTGTTTATTGATTATTTATTTGTTTCAAAAAATGCTCGTGGTGAGGGACTAGGCCATAAACTCTTGGAAAAGTTAAAACAAAAAGGGAAGCCGATCATCCTTGAAGTGGAACCAGTCAGCTATGAGGATAGCGATACAGAAAAACGTCTTCATTTTTATAAAAGAGAAAAATTCGAGCACGCCGTGTCCATTGGATATGAGAGAAAATCATTGGCGACAAATGAGGTAAATAGGATGGAAATCCTCTACTGGGCGCCTAATGAAGAATCAGAAGAAATGATTTTTGAAGCTATGAGAAAAACATATGATATGATTCACACCTATAAAGATCATCAGTTTTATGGTGAATCCTACGAGCCAGTTGAGGAGGTCCTGACCTTTAACGAAGAACCTGAGAATAGAAATATATTAAACAAGCTGTGAGAAGCAATAAAAAATGAGCCTGGATTCCAAGCTCATTTTTTTAATGGTTATTTACTTGCAAGTTCATATTGCTCTATTTTATCCTCGTACGTTAAGGTAACTCCAATTTCATCCCAGCCATTAAGCAGCATGACTTTTGGATACGGGGCAATTTCGAATGTAACCTTAAAGCCTTCGTTATCATAAACCACTTGATTCTCAAGGTCTACGGTTAATTGGTATTCTTCGGATTCAGCTTTTTTAATAATGTACTGAACTTGTTCGTCACTAACCTGGATAGGGAGAATCCCATTTTTTACACAATTGTTTTTAAAAATATCTGCATAACTTGGGGCAATGACAATTTTAAAGCCAAAATCTTGAACTGCCCATGGAGCGTGCTCACGAGAGGAGCCGCAGCCAAAGTTTTCACCAGCAACCAAAATCGATGCGCCTTTATATTTTGGATCATTCAGAGAAAAATCAGGACGAAGATTTCCATTGTCATCAAAACGCCAATGATAAAACAGGAATTGTCCAAAGCCGCTGCGTTCAATCCGCTTTAAAAACTGCTTTGGGATAATTTGGTCAGTATCAATGTTTGACCGGTTTAATGGATAAACAAGGCCTTGATGGGTTTTTAAAGGTTCCATATATTATCTAACCTCCTGTGCTGCAGTAAATTGTCGAACATCAACGAAGTGGCCTGCAACAGCGGCCGCGGCTGCCATTTCAGGACTGACCAGATGGGTTCTGGCCCCGTTACCTTGGCGCCCTTCAAAATTTCGGTTAGAAGTAGATGCGCAGCGTTCCCCCGGTGGAACGATATCATCATTCATCGCAAGGCACATGCTGCAGCCAGCCTCGCGCCATTCAAAGCCTGCATCCGTAAAGACTTTATCAAGTCCTTCTTTTTCTGCCGCAAGCTTAACGCTAAATGAACCAGGAACAACGATGGCGGTAACAGATGGGCTGACCTTTAAGCCCCGTATAACCTCAGCTGCACTTCGTAAGTCGCTTATGCGCGAATTAGTGCAAGAACCGATGAAAACATGGTCAATTTTTACACTTGAAATAGGCTGACCTGCTTCAAGGCCCATGTATTCAAGCGCACGGTTAATCTCGTCCTTCTCGCTTGTCTTCTCAGTTTCATCAGGGTTTGGTACATTGGAAGTAATTGGAATACACATTCCTGGATTTGTTCCCCACGTTACCTGTGGTTCAACTTCGGCTGCTTCAATTTCAACAACCCGATCATAGGCAGCATCTTCATCCGTAGCAAGAGCCTTCCATTGTGCAACTGCTTCTTCAAACGCTTCACCTTGAGGGACATGCCGTCTTCCTCTTAAGTATTCAAAAGTGGTTTCATCCGGAGTAATAAGCCCGGCTCTAGCGCCCGCCTCAATGGACATGTTACAAACGGTCATTCGTTCTTCCATGGAGAGGGCGCGGATGGCTTCACCTGTATATTCCATCACATAGCCAGTTCCAAATTGGACACCGAATTTACCGATAATGGCAAGAATTAAGTCTTTAGCAGTTACGCCAGTACCTAGCTTTCCGTTCACTTTTACATTTAACGTTTTAGGCGGTGCTTGCCAAAGTGTTTGTGTTGCAAGAACATGCTCAACCTCACTTGTACCAATTCCAAAAGCAAGTGCACCAAATGCACCATGTGTAGAGGTATGACTATCACCGCAAACAATCGTTTTACCAGGCTGGGTAAGACCAAGTTCAGGTCCAATTACATGGACAATCCCGTTATCAGGATGATGAATATCAGCGAGTGTAATCCCGAATTCCTGACAATTCTCTTGCAGTGTATCGATTTGTTTTTTTGAAATAGGGTCATTGATTACAAGACGCTGGCGAGTTGGAACATTATGATCCATCGTTGCGAAAGTAAGGTCCGGTCGTCGCACCTTGCGCCCGTTCATTCGCAAGCCCTCAAATGCCTGAGGAGAGGTTACTTCGTGAACAAGGTGTAAATCAATATATAATAAATCCGGCTTTCCTTCTTCTTGATGTACAACATGCTTTTCCCAAATTTTTTGGATAATATTTTTTGGTGTTTGCATAGCGTCCTTCCTCACATTTATGAATTTTATTGTATGACTAACTAACAAATATTTTGGATAAATTTAGGGGTAAATCGCAACAAAGACGATTTACCCACCCAATCAATCATTAAAAATAACAGCTGGCGATACATTTCGAAGCGTTTTGCGATTTAATATAATCTGCAATAAGCTTAGTCATTTCCGCTGTCCCAACAAGGCGTCCATTTGCAACTTGAAGATCGCCTGTGTGGAAGCCAGCATCTAAAACCGATTGGACAGCATCTTCAATCACTTTTGCTTCGTCATTCAATTGGAAGGAATAGCGAAGCATCAGTGCTGCAGACAAAATCATTGCAACTGGATTGGCTATACCCTTACCAGCGATATCTGGGGCAGAGCCATGAACAGGCTCATAAAGACCAACCCCACTTTCATTTAAACTAGCAGAAGGAAGCATACCTAATGATCCTGTGATTACTGAGGCTTCATCGCTTAAAATGTCACCAAATAGATTCTCCGTTACGATTACGTCGAACTGAGTTGGGTTTGTGATTAATTTCATAGCAGCAGCATCTACTAAAACATGTTCAACGGCTACATCTGGATACTGAGCTTTTTTCTCTTCGACAATTTCGCGCCATAGCTTACTGGATTCAAGTACATTTGCTTTATCAACCGAAGTAAGATGACCGCTGCGCTGCTGGGCTGCTTGAAAGCCCTTATCGACAATTCTTTCAATCTCTTGACGAGAATAAACAAGCGTGTCTACAACGGAGTTTCCGTTGTCGCGGCGTTCACTTGGTGTTCCGAAATAAAGGCCGCCAGTTAATTCACGAACGATAAGGAGGTCGCTCCCAGAGACTACTTCTTCCTTTAAGGGTGATGCATGAAGAAGGTTTTTAAATCCTTTGATCGGCCTTAAATTCGCATATAAATCAAGTGCCTTCCGGATTCCAAGCAAGCCTCGTTCAGGACGTAAATGGGAGGGATTGGTATCCCATTTTGGCCCCCCAACAGCACCCAGCAAGACCGCATCTGCCTGTTTACAAGCATTAACGGTTGTTTCAGGAAGCGGTGTGCCGTAAAGGTCAATGGCTGCTCCTCCGATTTCATGGCTTTCAAAGCTAAAAGTATGATTGTATTCTTCAGCAATTGCATTTAACACGTCTTTTGCAGAGTTAATAACTTCCTTACCAATGCCATCACCGGGAAGTAAGACAATTCGTTTTTTCATTAGAAGCAACCTCCTCATTTTTTGTTTGATTTTTTATATTTTCGCCGTTTCCTTCACAGTTGAACTTTGGTTGAAAAATACACGATTCACTGCATTCAAGAATGATTTTGCTGATGCTTCCAGAACATCCTGTGCTGAACCACGGCCGGTTACAGGTGATCCGTTTACTGTCATTTTGACATGAACCTCAGCAAGTGCATCACGTCCTTGACCGATCGAGCTTAATCTAAAATCAGTAAGATGGATTTCTTCTTTAATCAATGCTTCTAAGGTATTCATTAAAGCTTCGACACTGCCTGAGCCTGTGCGCGCCGTTTCCACGCGAATACCTTCGGGAGTGGTTAGCGCCACAGTTGCGGTTGGCAAGTTTGCTGAACCGTAATGGACTTGGAAGGCAACCAGTTCATATTTTTTAATATCAACAGCCGTTGTTTGGATATCGGTTAAAATTGCAAATAAATCTTCGTCTGTTACTTCTTTCTTACGATCGGTTAATAGTTTAAAAGCAGTAAACGCTTCGACTAGTTTTTCGTCCGAGAGTTCAAAGCCCATTTGCTCAATTTTATCTTTGAATGCATGGCGGCCGGAATGTTTGCCAAGAACTAAATCATTAGATTTAACCCCTACTAATTCAGGCGTAATAATCTCATAGGTTAACGTATTTTTTAAGACGCCATCCTGGTGGATCCCTGATTCATGTGCGAAGGCATTTTTTCCAACAACTGCTTTATTCGGAGGAACAATCATACCTGTAAAGCGGCTGACAAGGTCACTCGTGCGTTTTATTTCTTTTAACACGAGATTCGTAGTATAAGGATACTTATCTTTACGAATATTTAAGGCAACTCCAATTTCCTCTAAAGCTGCATTACCTGCGCGTTCTCCAATTCCATTAATCGTACCCTCGACTTGCGTAACCCCGTTTTCGATAGCAGCTAGGGAATTGGCAACGGCCATCCCTAAGTCATCATGACAATGGCAAGATAATGCTGCTTTATGAATATTTGGAACGTTGTCGCGGATGTAGCGGAACATGCGTCCATATTCTTCTGGTGTGGTATATCCGACTGTATCCGGAAGATTGATGACTGTTGCACCAGCATCGATGACCTTGGTAATAATTTGAACAAGAAAATCAAGGTCAGAGCGAGAAGCATCTTCAGCGGACCACTCAATATGCGGGAAGTTCCGTTTAGCATATGAAACCATGTCTACCGCTATTTGGGTGACTTCCTCAGGTGTTTTCATCAGTTTATATTGCATATGGATAGGAGAGGTGGCAAGGAAAACATGCAACCTTGGTTCTGCAGCATCTTTTAACGCATCCCACGCAATGTCAATGTCCGATTTCGTCGCTCTTGCCAGGCCTGTGACTGATACATTTTTAATATTCCGGGCGATTGCTCTTACTGCTTCAAAATCACCTTGGGAGGAAGCCGGGAAGCCGGCCTCCATAATGTCAACACCAAACCGTTCAAGTTGTCTTGCGATTTCCAATTTTTCAAGCTGGTTTAAATTTACACCAGGGGACTGTTCGCCATCGCGTAATGTCGTATCGAAGATGTTAACGTGAACCATTTACCACCACTTCTTTCTTTGCATTTACTGGTTTGTTTTTAATAAACGGCATTAATGCACGAAGCTCACGACCTACTTGTTCAATTTGGTGATTGTTTTCAGCGCGATTAATTGCGTTGAATTGTGGGCGGTTTGCTTGGTTTTCAAGGATCCAGCCTTTAGCAAACACACCAGTTTGGATATCTGTTAATACGTCCTTCATCCGTGCTTTGGTATCCGCATTTACGACACGTGGTCCAGAAACGAAATCTCCCCATTGTGCAGTATCGGAGATTGAATAGCGCATATTTTCAAAGCCACCTTCATATAAAAGGTCAACGATTAATTTTAATTCATGTAAACACTCAAAGTAGGCAACTTCAGGCTGATAACCAGCTTCAACAAGAGTTTCAAATCCAGCTTTGATAAGGGCAGTAGTTCCGCCGCAAAGAACAGCTTGTTCTCCAAAAAGATCTGTTTCTGTTTCTTCTTGGAAGGTAGTTTCTAAAACACCTGCACGGGCTGAGCCAATACCTTTTGCATAGGCAAGGGCAAGATCACGTGCTTGACCAGTGTAGTCTTGATAAACTGCGTAAAGTGCTGGTACACCAGCGCCTTCAGTGTAAGTACGACGTACTAAATGACCTGGGCCTTTTGGTGCTACTAAAAATACGTCTACATCTGCAGGAGGAACGATTTGGCTAAAGTGAACATTGAAACCATGGGCAAAAACAAGGGCTTTACCTGCTTTAAGGTGTTGTTCGATGCTTTCTTTGTAAACCTTTGGCTGCATTTCATCAGGAAGAAGAACCATAATAACGTCAGCTGCTGCAGCTGCCTCTGCAACTGAAGTAACTTCAACGCCATCTTCAACTGCTTTATCCCATGATTTTCCGCCTCTTAATCCAACTACTACATCAAAACCGCTCTCTTTTAAATTAAGTGCATGTGCATGACCTTGTGAACCATATCCAATTACTGCGATTTTCTTTCCTTGTAAAACCTCTTCTTGAATATCTCCGTTATATAGTACTTTTGCCATGATCTATCATCCTTTCAAGGTAAATTATTATTTTTGTAGGGTGTGGTGAGTTAGTTCGTTTACGTGCGGTTGATGCCCGCGTAAAAGGGCGGTCAACCCTGTTCTGGCAATTTCTTTAATTCCATAAGGGCGAAGCAATTCTAGTAATGCATCGATTTTTTCAGGTTTGCCGGTGATTTGAACGGCTAAGCTATCCTTACTTACGTCAATAACAATCGCACGAAATGGATCAATAATTCCGTTAATCTCACTGCGGAGCTGGCTGCTGCTGGCTACTTTAATCAAGGCCAATTCGCGGACAACGACTGCTTTATCAGTAATATCAGAAACCTTTAAAACATCAATCTGTTTATTGAGTTGCTTTGTCACTTGTTCGAGACGCTGTTCATCTTCAATCTCGACAACCAGGGTCATTCTTGAAACACCTTCCGTTTCTGTTGGACCAACGGAAATACTTTCAATATTGAATTGCCGTCTTTGCAAAAGTCCAGTAACGCGGTTGAGTACACCGGCTCGATCCTGAACGGTTGCGGTTATGATTCGTTTCATGGTTTCACCCCAATCATTTCATGGATTCCTTTGCCAGGAGCAATCATTGGGAATACTTTCTCTTGTTGAAGTACACGGCAATCAACTAATACCGGACCATTATGAGCAAATACTTCCGGTAAAACAGTGATCAGTTCTTCTTGATTATTAACCCGATAACCCTTAATCGAATAGCTGTCTGCAAGTTTGACAAAATCAGGCTGTGTATGAAGGATCGATTCTGAAATACGGTTTCCGTGTAATAGTTCCTGCCATTGGCGAACCATTCCAAGTGCGCCGTTGTTGACAATAATGATTTTTACAGGAAGGTTTCTTTCATAAATAATCGATAATTCCTGAAGTGTCATTTGAAAACCGCCATCTCCAACAATTGCAACAACGGTACTATCCGGTGCGGCAATTTGTGCGCCAATCGCAGCAGGGAAGCCAAAGCCCATTGTTCCAAGTCCGCCAGAGGTAATCCAGCGGTGCGGCTCTTTAAAAGTGTAATACTGTGCTGCCCACATTTGGTGCTGCCCTACATCGGTTGCGACGATGGCGTCACCGTTAGTTACTTTATGGACTGCTTCAATGACCCATTGCGGACACATTCCGTTTGGATCATGCTTATACCAAAGCGGATATTCCTGCTTGTTTTGGCTCAGTTTTTCCAGCCACTCAGCAGAATTTGGTGATTCAATCGCTTGATCAAGCAGTTCAGTAAGTGCCTCTTTCGTATCAGAAACGATTGGGAGATTTGTTGGAATATTTTTACCAATTTCGGCTGGATCGATGTCAATATGGGCAACCTTCGCAAAAGGTGCGAAGTGTTTAAGATTACCTGTTAGTCTGTCATCGAAGCGGGCTCCAAAATTGATAAGCAGATCACATTCGTAAATGGCCATGTTAGCTGCATATGTTCCGTGCATTCCACCCATTCCTAACGAGAGGGGATGATCTGCCGGAAAAGTACCAAGTCCAAGTAAAGTTGTGACCACCGGGATCTGGTGTTTTTCCGCCAAAGCTGTTAGTTCAGCAGAGGCTTTCCCATGGAGAACACCTGCGCCTGAAAGAATTACAGGCTTGATCGCCTTTGAAATCGAATCGGCAAGCTTTTTAATTTGTAATGGATTTGGCTTTGTTGTTGGCTGGTATCCAGGTAAATTAATGCTCGCTTCTTCTGGTTCCTCAGTTAAAAATCCTGCGGAAATATCTTTAGGGACATCGACTAAGACGGGCCCTGGTCGTCCGGTAGAAGCGATATGAAAAGCTTCCTTGACGATGCGTGGTAAGTCCTCGATAGATTGTACCTGATAGTTATGTTTAGTGATTGGTGTTGTAATCGCCATAACATCAGCCTCTTGGAAGGCGTCAGTTCCAATGACACTTCGTGCAACCTGACCTGTGAATATAACAAGCGGCAGGGAATCCATCATCGCATCAGTTATTCCTGTCACAAGGTTGGTTGCCCCAGGTCCTGATGTGGCAAGAACGACTCCAGGTTTCCCTGTAACTCGGGCATACCCTTCAGCTGCATGGATCATTCCTTGTTCATGTCGGAAGAGAACATGCTTGATTGTACCCTGGGCGCGGTAAATGGCATCATAGATTGGAAGGACGGCACCCCCGGGATATCCAAACAGCGTTTCCACACCTTCTTTTTTCAGTAAGTCGATGAGAAGGTCTGCACCGGTTCTCGGCTCTGTTGTAGTTTGGACCTCAAGCTTTTTTGCTTCTACTTTCACGTCATAATCCCTCCTTAAGGGTAAAAATTGAATGTAGATGTCGGAAAATAGTGATTTGTCATTTTTGTATTATAATATAGAAATTTGTAAATAAACAGAAAATTTTGTTGGAAAAACGTCGGAATTTGACAATAAATCTTTATGCATAGTCAAAAAGGCCCATTCTCCACGAATTAACTGCAAAAACGAAAACATAAGCAGAATAATCGGGGAGAAAAGGCCTTTCATTTTCTCGGTACCACCCGGTTTTACAGTATCCTTACGAATACTGCCTTATGAAGCGATCCACTAAAACATAGAACGCTTCTTTTTGTAACAGGTGCTCTAAGATATGCACCCGACTGAGCCTACTAAAGTCAGGACCGTTCGGCTCAACACTCAGGGATGATGTCGGAATAAGTTGTATTACTGGGCTTCCAGCAACCCCAGCTCTCTGAAAATACTAAATCTTATTCCTTTATTCCCGTCATCGATTTATTCGCTATTTTTTTGTCAAAAGATCTTCATTTAACGCTTTTAGTACCTTAACTTCCTTAGGAAGGGGAGGGGTACTACGAATTCCCATTGGTATTTCTAAAATTTCATAATGCCGCCAGTATTGGCAGATGTAACGAGTTTTGCATATTTTGCAAGGTAACCTGTTTTGATTTTTGGTTCAGGTTTCACCCATGCCTTACGTCTTTCTTCTAAAACTTCGTCATCAACTAGTAGTTGGATGGAGCGTGCTTCTAGCTCGATTAAGATTTTGTCACCATTTTCAACAAGGGCGATCGGACCGCCTTCAGCTGCTTCTGGTGAAATATGACCGATGGAGATTCCGCGGCTGGCACCAGAGAAGCGGCCATCAGTAATCAGCGCAACTTCTTTACCTAATCCACGACCCATAATAGCGGAAGTTGGAGCAAGCATTTCAGGCATTCCAGGACCGCCTTTTGGACCTTCATAGCGAATAACGACAACGTGTCCCGCTTGGACAGTGCCATTATTTATATTTTCTTGTGCTTCTTCCTGGGATTCAAAAACAATTGCTTCACCCAAGAATGTTTTAATGGATGGATCAACAGCACCAACCTTGATAACTCCACCATCTGGAGCAATGTTTCCATAAAGGATGGAAAGTCCACCAACTGGGCTATATGGATAGTCTTTACTCCGGATGACCTGTTCATTCGTGATTATTGCATCCTTGACATTCTCCTCAAGTGTCTTTCCAGTAATAGTTAAGCAGTTCTTATGCAGCGCGCCTTCAACTTTGTAAAGCTCATTAATAATTGCGCTAATCCCGCCAGCGCGATGTACATCGTCCATCGAGTAATCGGATGCTGGCATTATTTTTGCTAAATAAGGTACTTTTTCTGCAATTTTGTTAACATTACGCAAATCATATTCAATCCCAGCCTCATGAGCGATAGCCAGTGTATGAAGAACCGTGTTGGTTGATCCGCCCATGGCCATGTCTAGAGCAAATGCGTTATCAATTGCATCTTTTGTAATGATGTCACGTGGACGAATATTTTGTTTCACTAATTCAATTAAATGCCTTGCAGCTTGGCGAATTAATTCATGCCTTTGTTCTGAAGTTGCGACAATTGTTCCGTTTCCAGGAACAGTCATCCCTAAAACTTCCATAAGACAATTCATAGAGTTCGCTGTAAACATACCAGAACAAGATCCACAAGTAGGGCAAGCATTTGTTTCAATATCAAGCAATTCCTGTTGGCTGATTGTACCGTTATGGTAAGCACCAACGCCCTCAAAAACAGAAGTGAGGGAAAGGTTCTTTCCTGTCGATGGGGAAACTCCCGCTTCCATTGGGCCACCTGACACAAATACAGATGGGACGTTGGTTCTGGCTGCTGCCATTAACATTCCGGGTGTGATTTTATCACAGTTTGGAATGTAGAAAACACCATCGAACCAATGAGCGTTAATGACTGTTTCGGCACTATCGGCGATTATCTCGCGACTTGGCAAGGAGTAACGCATACCAATATGGCCCATTGCAATGCCGTCATCAACACCAATCGTATTAAATTCGAAAGGAATACCGCCAGCTTCACGGATGGCCTCTTTTACAATCTCACCGAAATGATTAAGGTGTTTATGTCCTGGAATAATTTCAATAAACGAGTTACAGACGCCAATAAATGGCTTTTCGAGATCACTCGTTTTTACCCCTGTTGCATATAAAAGGCTGCGGTGGGGTGCCCGATCAATTCCCTTTTTAATCATATCGCTACGCATATTAATTTAGCTCCTAACTGACGATTGCATGGTTTGAACCTGTTGGGTTACAAGCCACTCCGTCTGTTGTTACAATTTTCCTAAATTCTTCTAATAGAACTTTAGTAACTTCACCAGGTTTTCCATCACTAATTTTACGGCCATCCACATCAATAACTGCAATTACTTCTACAGCTGTTCCGGTTAAGAACACCTCGTCAGCCACATAGACATCATGTCTTGTGAATGGTGATTCACGGACATCAAAGCCCTTGGCTCTTGCAATATCTAGGATAGCGTTGCGGGTAATTCCTTCTAACGCCCCCAAATAAACAGGCGGGGTATAGATGGTACCATTTTTTACAATAAAGATATTGTCAGCTGAGCCTTCAGTAACATAACCTTGATCATTAAGCATTAATGCTTCCTCAACACCAGCTTGATTGGCCTCTAATTTTACTAGAATATTGTTTAAATAATTAAGTGATTTAATCTGTGGGCTTAGTACATCTGGGCGATTCCTTCGACTCGCAACAGATGCAATTTTAATTCCACGTTCGTAATACTCTTTAGGGTACATGCTAAGTTCTTCAGCAATAATAATGACGCTTGGTTTCGAGCAGGAAGAAGGGTCTAGGCCGAGATTCCCTTTTCCACGGGAAACAACGACACGAATATAGGCGCTTTCTAGCTGATTTTTTCTAATTGTCTCGATGATTAATTGAGTCATTTCCTCCTGTGTGTATGGAATATTCAGCATAATGGATTGTGCTGATTCATACAGTCTTTTCAGGTGAGCATCGAGTCTAAAGACGTTTCCGCTATAAACGCGTATCCCTTCAAACACACCATCACCATATAAAAAACCATGATCGAAAACTGAAACTACAGCATCTTCTTTCTTGACGAACTCGCCGCCAAGGAAAATCCATTGACTCCCCAACCTAACCACTCCTCTTTTATAATAGAACGCTTTTAATGATTAAACAAATTTTTTAAAAAGAATTGCCATACCCATCTCCAAATGGTGAGGAGCTATGGCTGTTATTGAATAGATGATTATTTTCGATAATCATACAACCAATCGAAAACATGGTCAATATAAAAATCTGACAATTCAAATAAATCAAAAAAGTTGATAGCGTTTACATTATTGTCCTGATAAGGAAAACAGCGAAAAAAATTTTTTTGAAATTTTTTTATTTTAAGGTTATTTTGTCCGCGAAATGGATTAAAACTGGGGGAATATTCAGAGGTAAGTAAGATGGAGGTGTTGTAAAGTCGATTGTATTTCAAACTTTAAATTTTTAATTCTTAACAAAAGAACACTAGTTTAAAATAGTGTTCTTAAGCTCAAAGCTTTGCAAGATGTTCATACACTTCTCGTAAATTACTATATCCGTTTTTTTGAGCTATTTTTAAATAGCTAGCCCAAATTTGCGCTGTCATGATCGCATCGCCAAGTGCATGGTGGCGATCTTTTATGGTAATCCCACATTTATGGCAGACTTCTTCAAGTGGTAATGATTTCATAGAGGAGTCGGATAGGCGAATTAAGAAAGACGTATCGATGATTCGATGTTCAAATCGAGTCTTTAACAGATCCCATGTCATTTTTTGCATAAAGGACTTTTCGTGTTTAGAGTGGTGTGCAACAAGGATATGGCTTTGTGCATACTTAAAAAATTGAATTAAGACATCTCTGGCATCTGGTGCATCCCGCAATTGATCTTCATGAATATTTGTTAAAGTTGAAATTTCTGCGGAAAGAGGAAGGTTTGATTTTACAAGGGAATAAAAAGTATTATTGTCCTCGATATGCTGACCGATCATTTTTACTGCTCCAATTGATAGGACACGATCTCCCTTTTCTGGATAAAACCCAGTGGTTTCCAAATCAAATACAACGACTTCTAATTCGTTAAGCGGGGTATCTAAGTTGTTTTTTACTTTCATTTCTTTCTGCAGCTGCCGGATGAACGAGAGCTGTTGTGGATTACTTTGTCCCTGAATTCCAGCATAAATATTAGAACTAAGCTTGCCGGAAATTAGCCTAAAGTATTGTGCTAAATCATTCATTCTCATGTTATCCCTCCTTTTCTATTAATTTTCTTACTGATTGATGAAGAGTTACACCATTTTTAATGATATCTTTTATTTCATTTTTTTGCTCTTTTGTTAGGATGTCGACCGGTAAATAGTGACCAGAATCATAGTCTGCTTGACTGGCAAATAGAAGACGATAGTTTAACAGTTTTAAAAACATAGCTGTATATATATCCTTGTCATGTATCTGTAGTTTGCTGAGCCTTGATAGGGTAGAGGTCTCCTGTAGATTTTCTTTCACTGCCAATAGACGAGCGGCATTCACATATGGAAAGAGGGCAGTCTCCTTTATATTTAGAGATCCAGTATGTACCCCATGGGTCTCTACTAATAGCTGACCTAATACGCCAATTCCTTTTTTGAAATGAAGAGTATTGTTTGACATTCTTGACAGAAGATGTTCTTTTTGAACGGTTTGATAAACAAAGGTCTTTAGTTGTTCCAAGAGTTGATGCTTTCCATAAAAAGAACGTCCATCAATAAAAATGAGTAGATACCGTAACGATTCCCAAGATGCCTCTAGTGCCAAGTTTTTTATTTGTTTCTCCCATTCGGAATGTGATTTACACCAGAACGGATTGCCTGACATGACACCGCCATCGCAATAAGGATACCCAACTTGATAAAGACCTTTTGAAATTTCCTTACCTAATGACAAAAAATAAGCTTTTGCTTCAGCAGTAGGATCGAGATAAACAATTCCATGGTCTTGGTCACTCCATACAGATTGTTCGAAACGTCCGGCACTCCCCATCACAAAGAAAGAAAAGGGAGACGGCGGTGGGCCATATCGAGCAAGAACCTCTTTTAGTGATATCTCCAATACCTGTTTAATTATGTTGTCATGAAGTTCGTTTAATTTAAAGTGATCTCTTGTAGCACCCTTCATGTGAAGTTTTCTATAATCTGCAATTGCTGAGTAGGTATTATCATTCATATTTTTCACCTCCTCTTAAAAAATCTAGAAGAGTGCAACCCCTAAATAGGAGTTGCACACTTTCTAGATTAATATTTATAGAGCCTTTGTTTGTTCTGTCTTAAGCAATTCTGGATAACCATAGCTTCCGTGCTCGCTAATATCTAAGCCAATAATCTCTTCTTCTTCTGTGACACGCAAGCCATTCATTGCTTTTTTAATAATTGCGAGCAAGATAAAGGATGCGACCAAGGCGAAGGCACCAGAGGCGATAACGCCTAATGCTTGAACCCCGAGCTGATGGAAGCCGCCACCATAAAATAATCCAGGTTTTCCGACAGTGGCTAATTCTTTTGTTGCAAAGAAACCAGTCGATAACGTTCCCCAGACACCTGCTGTACCATGTACAGATAGTGCTGCGATTGGATCATCAATTCCTTTTTTCTCAAAGAAGCGAATACTATAAAATACAAGAATACCAGAGATAAAACCAATCAGGACAGCGGCCCAAGTATCAACAAATGCACAAGAAGCAGTAATAGCTACGAGGCCTGCTAATGCACCATTTAACATCATTGGAACATCTGCCTTACCCAATACGATCCAAGAGATAATCATTGCTGCCACAGTACCGGCAGCAGCACCAAGGTTTGTGTTTAGTGCGACGAATCCAAAGAAACCCTTGTCAACGGATAATGTACTGCCCGCGTTAAATCCGAACCAACCAACCCATAAGAGTAAAACACTTAATGCCGTAAATACTTGGTTATGACCAGCTAAATTATTGGCGGAACCATCTTTATTAAATTTTCCGATACGTGGTTTTAATAGAATCGTAGCAGCCAATGCAGCCATAGCACCAGTTAAGTGAACAACGGTTGAACCGGCAAAATCTTGTTGACCAATCTCTGCTAACCAGCCGCCGCCCCAAATCCAGTGAGCAATTGGAGGATAAACAATAACAGAAAATAATACCGCGAATACGAGATATACAGCTAATTTTGCTCGTTCAGCAAAACCGCCAAATGCAATCGTTAAGGAAATACCTGCAAAAGCTAATTGGAACAAAAAGAAAACAGAACCAGAAAGTGATAAACTATCGATATCATAGCCTGAGTATAAGAAGTCAGAAAAGCCTATAAGTGCATTTCCTTTTCCGAAAATTAATCCAAATCCAACTGCCCAAAATACAATCGAGCTAATACTAAATGTGAGAATGGTTTTACCAGCAATATGTCCTGCGTTTTTCATGCGGGTGGAACCTGTTTCTAACAGGATGAACCCGCCAATCATTAAAATGACAAGTATTGCACCTAGCATTACCCAGAGACTGTTCATTAAGAATAAAGTATCCATTTATTTTCCCCCTTATGATTGATGTTAATTTTCTTAACATTCGGTATGCTAGTATTCTTACATGATTCTGAATCATTTTCTATAAGTCTGGAAGATAATCTTACATGGTTTTTAAAAGTGGTTAATCATCCTATGTAGTTCGTTAACTGGAGCTAGGGAAAGTAAGAGGTTATAAGAGATAAAGGAATGAAAAAGCCCATTCCTTATAGAAGGAATGGGACTGAAGGGTGAACTCCTTACTTTTTCCGGATACCAAATTGGGCGTTTAATTGTCCTTGGATCATCTGTCTGCGTACATCTTCTTGGTTGTGTTTCTTTTGTTCACGAAGCATTTCTTTCCTAATATCATGTGTTTGAATGCCGTCTTCAATTTTATTGGCAATGTCCATCAGTAGTTCAACATCTGAAAATGAAAATTTGCGGCTTCCTCCGGCAGACCTTTCAGGAAAAATAAGCTTTCGTTCTTCATAATACCGTATTTGTCGTTCGGAGAGACCGGTGAGGTCCCGAACAATCCCGATTGTAATAACTTTTTTATCTTTATATGATATGTCTTTTCCCATTTTTGTTTCTCACCACACCCTATTGTTTACAATAATTAATCAATTTGTTAATTACATGATATTATATGTTAGATTTTCTTACATTGGACTGGGTATTCATACTATTTTGCTTGTTTACCAGAAGAAGTTCTATGGAGTACATTCGTCATGATTTTGTTGGGGAAAATATTTTTTTGTATAGGCTTTCCAGTTCATTGAAGGTAAGAGAGTAAAGCTCGTGGTCAGAAGAATCAGAAATGCCTGAGTCTAACAACTTCATAATATAAAACTGCCTAAGGCGTTCGAGTCCTTTACGCAAATGAGTGGCCAACTTTCATCACCCCTTCAAACTGAAATTAATAATTTTGGAGTCTTCTTAAAAGCTCATTCGCCTGAGATCCCATTGTTTTCATGAGTTCTTCATACAACTCATCTCTTAATTTATCTAATTGAAGGATTCTTTCAGCTAGTTTTATATCATTTCTTCGATACATTTGAAATCCTCCTTTCTTTCCTTGTTTATAATGAAAAGTTAACTGAATTTTTGGTTCTTGTCAGTGGTTTTGTTAGATAAACTGACAGGAATTTTAAATCGTCATCCAAGATTGGGTAAAAGAATCTGACTATGTATGCTTGGGGAATAAAAAGAACCGGGCGCATGCCCGGTCCTTAAAGTTTCTCTTAGTATTCTCCATCAAATGGTGTGAATGGGAAATTAAATCTTCTTTCAACTGCACGAAGGCGTTGATTAATGCGTTGGAGTCTTCGGTCGATTTGGGCTACTTGGCGTTGTAGTTGATTGATCTCTCTTTCTTGACGCTCATTCGCCCTCTCCAGTTGATTCAGTCTGCGCTCAACCTGCTGTGGCTGCCTTGCTGGGTCATATTGTTCAGGTTGAAGATAGGGATTAAATGGCTCTGCTGGAGCATAGGGATTCATTTGCTCTTGTTGATCATAGGAAATAAATTGTTCTGGTTGACCATAGTAATTCATTTGTTCTGGTTGTACATAGGCATTATAATCAACCGGCATTTGTGGCATTTGATAATAACCATACGGATTCATTGGGCATCTCTCCTTATGTGGTAAATACCCTATAGATTATGAAGGTGTAAAGGAGGTGTAACGGCGAATGCCCATTGCAGAGGAAAGTTATAAGTCATTATTCTACGATGCTAAACACTTCAGGTTATTACAGTATTAATATAGTAAAATATTTAAAATATTGAATATAAAGTCAAAACAGGTTATAATCATGTATATTCAAAATATTATCAATTCTCACAATAATTATTTTTATAAAAAAACATTGGAGGTCTGAACAAATGAAGAAATTTAAACTATTTTCAACTGTATTAATGGTAGCACTACTCTTAGTTCTTTCAGCTTGTGGAACGAGTAAGAGTACAAGCACAACAACTGGGGGAGACGGGGAAAAGAAGACATTGCGTGTGGTAACAGATGCCGCCTATGCACCGTTTGAATACCAGGATAAAGGGGAAGTTGTCGGTTTTGATATCGATTTTATCAATGTAGTGGCAAAAGAAGCTGGTTATAAAATTAAGGTGGAGCATGTTGGCTGGGATCCGATTTTCGTTGAATTAGATAAGAAAATCGCTGACATTGGACTTTCCGCTATCACCATCAACGATGAAAGAAAACAAACCTATGATTTTTCAGTACCTTACTTTTTATCAACCAATAAAATCTTAGTTCCAAAAGATAGTGATATTAAGAGTGCAGCAGATTTAAAGAATAATAAAACGGTAGCCGTTCAAAATGCAACAACTGGACAAGAAGCAGTTGAAGGTCTTTTAGGCAAAAATAGCGATAAAATCAAAAAGTTTGAAAATAATAACCTAGCAATCTTAGAACTAAAAAGCGGCGGAGCAGATGCTGTAGTTGCTGATAACACAGTTATCGAGCAATATGCAAAAAACAACCCGAAAGATAATTTTGTTGTCATTGAAGATTCAGCTGCTTTTGCTAAGGAATTTTACGGACTAATGTTTCCAAAGGGAAGCAAGATTAAAGCAGACTTTGATAAGGCTGTGAATGCGGTTATTGAAAACGGAACGTATGCAGAAGTATACAAGAAGTGGTTTAAAGTAGAACCCGATACACAAATCTTAAAAGATCAGCAGTAAACATCGCTGAATAAAATTGCGTAACTCTTAACCAAGCAGTTACGCAATTTTTGCTAGTTAGCTTCGAATAATTAGCTGGTAGTTTAATAGGGGGATTTAAAGTATGGATTTTCGTTGGGATATTTTAGTTGAATATGCTCCTTTTTTTCTTAAAGGAACATTACTAACCATTGGGCTTTCAATCGCTAGCATTTTGATTGGTACCATTCTTGGCTTATTCATCGGATTAGGGAAAATAATGAAAAATAAGCTCCTCGCCTGGCCTTTTACCATTTACATTACCTTTTTTCGAGGTACACCATTACTCGTTCAAATATTATTAATCCATTTTGCCGTCGTACCTCTTTTTCTTGGGAAAACAAGTCCCATTTTAGCTGCAATTCTTACTCTCTCATTAAACGCTGCGGCATATATCGCTGAAATCTTCCGCGCTGGAATTCAATCGATTGATCGGGGCCAGATGGAGGCAGCTCGCTCTTTAGGGATGAATCATGTACAAGCTATGCGGTATATCATCCTCCCGCAATCCTTTAAACGAATGATTCCACCGCTTGGAAATGAATTTATCGTCTTAATAAAAGAGTCATCGCTAGCGGCTCTTATTGCAACCCCTGAACTTATGTATTGGGGACGAGCCATGCAGGGACAGTATTTCCGAGTCTGGGAACCGTATCTTGCGGCCGCAGTTATTTATCTTGTGTTAACACTTTCCTTAAGCTTCCTGTTAAATCTTCTTGAAAGGAGGTTGGCAACCGAATGATTCAGGTAAAGAATTTAAAAAAATCCTTTGGCAAAAACGAGGTCCTCAAGGACATCAATGTTACAGTCAAGAATCAAGAAGTCGTCGTAGTAATTGGACCTTCGGGTTCTGGAAAATCGACGTTTCTTCGCTGTATTAATATGCTGGAAACCATTACAGGTGGTCATGTCTTAATTGAAGGAATCGATTTGACGGACAAAAAAACAGATATCAATAAAGTACGTACAGAAGTGGGAATGGTTTTTCAGCAATTCAATCTTTTTCCGCATAAAAAAGTGATTGAAAATATTATGCTTGCACCAATGAAAGTAAGAAATATTCCAAAGGAAAAAGCGAGAGCTAAGGGTTTGGAACTTTTACGGAAAGTTGGATTAGAGGATAAGGCAGATGCCTATCCCGATTCTTTATCCGGAGGGCAAAAGCAGCGGGTTGCGATTGCAAGGGCGCTAGCAATGGAGCCGAAAATCATGCTTTTTGATGAACCAACGTCTGCACTCGACCCTGAAATGGTTGGTGAGGTACTTGAGGTTATGAAGGACCTAGCTAAAGAAGGTATGACGATGGTGGTCGTGACACATGAAATGGGCTTTGCCAAAGAAGTTGGCGATCGGGTTATATTTATGGATGGCGGATTGATTGTCGAAGAAAATGTTCCGAACGAATTATTTGATCATCCGAAGGAAGAGCGAACAAAGGCGTTTTTAAGTAAGGTTTTATAAGAGAAAAGGGAGGCTCAAAGCCTCCTTTTTGTTAATTCCTCGAATGCCATCTTTCCAGCTTCGGAATGTTTCTTGTAAACATCCCCGCAATAAACTTCGGCATCCCAAATTCAACAATCTTTTGTTTTACTCTTTCTTTCATTTCGTCAACTCTAATATGAGGTAAAGTGAATTCTCCGTTCATATAGCAGTGGCTGCAGTACTTGGTGCTTTTCGTTCCGTCCTTTTCTGTCCCGCCCCCAAGCTCATCTTTTGCTAACGGCATTCCACAGCTTTGACAGTTTTTATAGCTGGTCATTTCTATCACCCCATTCTTTATTCAAAGTCAAAAACATCCACAATCCGGTCTGCTTTTAGCCGGTTTTGACACAGTTTAAATAATTGTTCCAAAAATACTTCGATATCAAGTAATGTAGAAGGCAGTTTGATTTGAACGGTTGTTGAACCAAACATTTGTTTAAAATAGGCCTTTCTTTGATCATTTTTTCCGTCTCGTTTAAAAGGTTTGTAAGCCCAGACAATATGGGGCACCCCATCAATTTCTTGGATTTGTCGTATCTCTGCGCAGGTTGTGGACCGATCATGTGCATAAATGACTAAATAATAGTTGTCATTACGATGCCAATCGATGAATAAAAAATAATAACCCGTATCGCTATCTGGCCTGGTTACCTCATATGCTGCTAACGTTGGTTTTCCATTAGTCCATTGATGAAACTTTTGGAGGCTTCCACCCGTAATTTCAAGTTTTTTAATCTCATAGGTCGATGAATTAGAGGACTCGATACAGTTAGCTAAAAATATAGCTTGTTCCTTTTCCAACTTAGATTTCCCCTTTATGTATTTGAACCAATTATACTTTGAAAGTGGATGAAAAAGAAAGAATGTCCAAATTTAACTTAAACATATTTTTAACTGAATTAGAAAGTGGTATACTTTATTTATTGATTATTCTGAAAATTAATAAGGAGGTTTTTTGATGAATTTTTACAAAGATGATATACATTTTCAATCACTGCTTAAAGAGCTACTCGATCAACCCTTTTTTGAATATGCAGACAAGGAGTTAACTGTCTTTGGTGAGAAATGTGCAACTGCTATCGATGATCGGGCAAGGTTTACGGACCGGGAAGGACAGCCGCGCTTAAACAGATATGATGCCTATGGTGAAGATATTTCTGAAGTATGGGTGAACGAGGGCTACAGAAGAACCGTTGAAGAAACTTACAATACTGGAATAGTTGGTTATGTTCATAAAGAAATTCCAGAACTCGGGGAAAAAGGAAATTACATATATTCTTATGCACAAGGGTATCTTCTCTCGCAAACAGAGCCTGGATTTTACTGTCCAGTCACATTGTCGATGGCTACTGCTTATTTACTTAACCAATATGCTTCTAAAGAAATGAAGGAGCAATTTTTGCCGCATGTCCTCTCAACAGGTGAAGTTCCACACTATGAGGGTGCTACATTTTTAACAGAGCGTCAAGGAGGCTCCGATGTCGGTGCGAATGAGACGAAAGCTGTTGAAGAAGGAGATCATTTCAAACTTTATGGAGAAAAGTACTTTGCCTCCAATGCCGGTATGTGCGGGGTCGCTATGGTTTTAGCGCGGAAAGAAGGTGCACCATCAGGAACGAAGGGACTGACTCTATTTGCAGTGCCATGGCGAAACCAGGACGGAACACTTAATGGGATTCGTATTCGCCGTTTAAAAGATAAACTTGGTGTCAGGGCAGTCCCTTCTGCTGAGGTGGAATTTGATGCCTCAGATGCCTTTGTAGTGGGCGATCCAGCGAAAGGTTTTTACTATATGATGGAAGCTCTAAATCTATCAAGAGTCTGCAATGCCGTTGCCTCATTAGGAATTATGAGAAGAGCCTATTATGAAGCAAAGGAATATTCTTTAAAAAGGGATGCGTTCGGAAGTAAGCTCGCAAACTATCCAATGATCAAGGACACGCTGACACGGCTTGCGGTAAAGCTGGAAATTGAAACCCGCACCGTTTTTAGCTATCTTCCTTTATTTGAGCGCGTTATGAATAATCAAGCAAGTCAAAAGGAGGCCATTCTCAATCGTCTCTACATCGCCCTTTTGAAAAAAGAAACGGCAGAACAAGCGATTCATTATGCACATGAAGCGATAGAAATGCACGGCGGAAATGGTTATATTGAAGACTTCGTCACCCCTAGACTATTGCGGGACGCTCAAGTCCTGACTGTCTGGGAAGGAACGGCCAATATTCTCGGGTTGGAGGTTCTGCGTTTAATCGAGAAGTATAAGGCAGAAGAGCTGTTTTTAGAAGAGATGAGTCAACGCTTACGGGGAGCTGCCCATTTGCCATCCGAATGGACTTATTTGGTTGAAAATAAATTAATTCAATTGCAGAACCTATCGAAATCATTACGTACGGCATCCGCAGATCATAAAACCTTTCACTCGAAAAAGGCGGCCGAACTTATGGTGAAAATTTTTGAGAGTATTGTCGCGCTTGAACAGGCAGCAAGCGGTGACCGCCGTGCCATCATAGTAATGGAGGTATTTTTAGAGGAGACGTGGAAGTCTTCTTACTTGTTTAATGAAGAAATGAGGACAGTCGAATACTTTTCGGAAATTGTTTTGAATTCAAAGAGTGAGAAACCTTTATCAGTCAGATAAGTGAACTCTATGAAGCTTGCCATTTCATGGTGGGCTTATTTTTTTAGTTTGATTTGAAAATAAGAATTCATTTTACGTTTAATAATCAATCTATTTCCAATGATATCCAGCAAATGTCGTAAGTTTCGTAAAATATGTAGTAAGTGTCATTAATTATTTTTCTTTGTCTCCAAAATGAAATACAAATGACATCCTTTTAAAAAATTGCTCTGGTAGAATCGTATAATTAGGACTTATAATCAGAAAATCCGTCGAATAGTATATAGAATAATTAGGCCTCTTTTCCATATGAATGACAGAGAGTGGTGTAATTGGAGGGAAAGATATGACATTAGAGACGCAATTAAAACAGAAAACGTATTATGAAATGTTCATTAATGAACATGAAAATATTCATCCGATCCAGGTGCTTGGTGAACTGTTTCAGGAGGAAGCGCTAAAGGACCTGCCTGATTTATCGTCTATTCGCTTTGCGCAGGGGGAAGTGTACTTCCATCATAAAGATTATGAGGCTGCCATTTTTAAATGGGAGAATATAATCAATGAACTTGAACCCTGGGCAAAGAAAAATACTGCGGATGCATATTATGAGTTAGGTTTATTATCGACTGCTGAAGACCTTTATTGTGCAATTCAAACCAATAATCTCACCCTAAATACGGAAGTGGCCTTACAGTTATTTTCGTTGTATATAGAGCGAGATAAGCTCGACTTGGCCTTGTCGGTGATTAAAAAAACAATTGCTGCAAATCCAGATTATCCAAATGTAACGGAAATCGCCCGTACTTTTTTTGAAGAGCAGCAGGATTGGAATCATGCAATTGAACTAGCAGTAAACGAGGCAAAACGGACGGAATCATTAGACTGGTACGATATGATCATTACCTATGTGGAAAATGGTGTGGCTAGAAGTCATGCGCCGAGTTATTTTTCACAGGCTTTACTTGAAGTGTTTAGTCTGAATAAACAAAAATTTGAGATGCTTATTTCCGCCCTTTGGGACAGCTATAAGAATGAAGAATCGTATTTTACTTGGATAAGAGAAATGAACCATTTGTTATTAAACCTTGAAATCAGTCGGGATAGAAACTTATCTGTACTTTCAGGCCTCCATAAGGAAGCATTTTTCAACATAATTGATGGAAGGTATTTCATTAAAAGTCTGCAGGATTTTATTCCAGACTTCCTAACAAATTGGTTACGACTTGCCGATCGTAAAGATACCGTGCTTGCAGCAGCTGCCGTGCTCTCATGGAATGAGCTTTTTCCAGCAAGCATAAGTATGTCTATCGTTAGTGAGGCTGAAAAACTGATCAGCATTACGGAAACTGATATGGACGAATTAGAGGAGTGCCTGACACTATTTGATGCTATTACGAATTGGGCCCAATCAAATGAGATGGGCGAGAATAATCGAGTAAAATGGATTGTTGAGCAATTAGTCGATTTTGACAAACAACATCTATTAATTACCGGGTTAAGCGGAAGTGGAAAATCGACTTTTGTTAATTTGGTTCTTGGAGAGGATTTACAGGACAGCCCAACCTCTTCTGTGGTCATGTTTAAAGATTCTGCTGAAGAAGAAATCATAGAAATTACTGATCGAGAGAAGACTCGTTTATCTGGTTTTTCTGATTTTCAAGAACGAATGGACCGACGCCGTAATGCGTTGGAATCTATGATTGAATTTAGGCGTCCGAACGCCTTTTTGCAGGAAAATAAGGTTGCTCTAATTGATACCCCTGGCCTAAAAGGAAACTATAATGATTCCTATGAAGTATTGAAGAATCTGCAATTGGCAGATACCGTCCTCTTTGTGCTCGATGCAAATGCACCGTTTACGGATAAAGAAAGGTCAGTGCTTGCAAAGATTCAAGAGTTAGCTCCTGATATTCCAGTTCATTTTCTATTGAGTAAGACCGATACGCTTGTAAATGAGCAGGAAGCGATAAGAGTTTTCGATGAAACTAGGGCGAGGATTCAATCCTATTTACCGGATGCTTTCGTGTTTGCTTTTTCATCGCAATATGAAAGCAGTCAGCAGCTTAAGGACTTAAAAGAGTTTATCCAATCCATTAAAAATATGAGAAACATTGAAGATAAGCGGTTGGCAAAGCTGTTGTTCTATATTCGGACCACGATTGCCAGCCTTATGCAAAAACGGATTGATGTTGAAAATCAATTGGTAGAATCCGTACGTTGGAATGAAGAAATGCTGCAGAAGTTAACGGGGGCAGTAAATCAACTGAAGGATACGGAGACCCAAAAAACAAAAGCAGTGGTGCAGTCCTACGGTGCCATCAAAGCTTCAATTGAAAAGGATATATCAGAGTCTGTTCCAAAGATGCTTCAAGAGTGTTCCTCTTTCATTAAAGAAGACAGTAATTTTAGCAAGATTCACTTAGAACTTAATGATGAGATGAACAAAAGACTGGAAGTATACCTAGATCAGACGGTCATGCCAAAATATTACCACTTGCTCCAAGAATGGATTGAGGGATGCAAAGAGGAGTTCGTGCAAGGGCAGGAATTCTTGAATGAAATAGGTGAAGGCTTTAATCACATGTATGGGGAAGAACGCCTCAGCCTTGATTGCGATTTTAAAGTGCTCGATGATTGGCACCGTGATACTGACCGGATGACAAGTCGCTTTCAGTTGGAAACTGTCAATATTCTGCTGCGCAGAACCCCGTCTCAATTTTTATTAAAAAGCGCTGGTAAGCTGTTTGGTGCCATGACACAAAATAAAGCACCGCTTTTTAACAAATACAAATCATTTGTAGAAAATGAGGAGTATATCGAAGCGATTTCTGCCGTCAAGCAACAGTTTTTCCAGCAATTTGAGCTGTTTGAAAAATCACTGGAGCGAGATGTTACCCTATTTTTCAAGAGTCCATTGAATCTGTTAAATCGTTCAGTGGAGGAAGCAAGATCAGGAATTCAATCAAACCAAGAAATGCTTACGAATATGAATACCAATCCAGAAATGTTCCGCGATCCGTTGACACTATTTGAAGTTAGATTGCGTCAGTTTGAGTGGATGACGGTGGCAGGAAAAGGCATGCAAACCGTCTATTAATATTTGAAAAGGGAAGGTGTCCGAGGCATCTTCCTTTTTTATGAAATTGCGTTGCCCAAATGTCAAAAAAATGGTAGCCTATGGGTAATCTGTTTTGAAGGAGGGAAAACGAGTGATTAAAGTAACGGGTGCACAAACAGAGGCTTGTGTTTTTTCGAACTATCCTCAGGAAACAGCCCTAGAGCAAATCCAAGAGCTATGTAATCAAGCTTTTTTAAAGGATACAAAGATTAGTATTATGCCAGACTATCACGCCGGAAAGGGTTGTGTGATTGGAACAACCATTCAGCTAAAGGATAAGGTCGTCCCAAATCTAGTGGGTGTAGATGTCGGCTGCGGCGTGTTAACCGTCAAACTTCAGGATCAAAAAATTGATTTTAATAAACTTGATCAAGTGATCCGTACGTATGTCCCAAGTGGGCAGGAGCTTCATACAGAGGAGACAGTCAGGTTTATTAATACTAGTTTTCCCGCCATTCAAGAATTTGAAGCAGATCACATATTGAGTGAAAATAGAAGCCTTTATAGCTTAGGTACATTAGGCGGAGGGAACCATTTTATTGAGGTCTCAGTTGATACCAATGGCTATCACTATTTAACCATCCACACTGGCAGCCGCTATGTTGGGGCGAAGATTGCCACCTACTACCAAAAGGTAGCTATCTCAAAACTTCGTCAGCAGGATTTAACTGATATCATTGACCAATTAAAGGCGGAAGGACGTCAAAAAGAAATCGAAGCAATGATTAAAAGCTATAAAGAAAAGAATCCCGTTATTCCGAATGATTTAGCGTATTTAGAAGGCGAGGATTTTCATAACTATATGCATGATATGAAGTTAGCTCAAGCATTTGCAAAAGCTAACCGCGAAGAAATTGCAAGAGCGATCACGGAAAATATGGGACTAGAGGAGCAGGACCGCTTCGATACGGTACACAATTATATCGACACGGAGAACCTGATTTTACGAAAAGGGGCCGTGTCCGCGCAAAAAGGCGAACGTCTTATTATTCCGATTAATATGAGAGACGGGTCGATTCTAGCAGTCGGTAAAGGGAACGATGAATGGAATTATTCTGCTCCGCATGGTGCGGGTCGCGTATTGAGCCGCACGAAAGCAATGAAAACTCTCAATATGGACGATTTTCATAAAACAATGGAGGGCGTGTGGACGACGTCTGTTTCGGAAGAAACCTTAGATGAAGCGCCAATGGCCTATAAGTCAATGAATGAAATTTTAGAAAAGGTAGAAGAAACTGTTGAGATTGCAGGTTTCATTAAACCGGTTTATAACTTTAAAGCCAGTGAAAAGTTCACACCTGGAAGATTTAAAAAATGATAGATTTGGGAGAGAGAGACTGTAAAAATAGTCTCTCTCTTTTCTTTTTTCAATAATTTCTGTACTCCTGTATTAATATCCTTTTGAAAAATTAACAAGATTAATCGATGGGATATTACTAGAAAGATATTCTTTTAAGTTAGGGATCAATATGTTTTCAATGACCCGCTGATTATAGTGATCGGTTGACCCAGAAGTGTGGGGGGTGATGATTACATTTTCCATCTCCCATAACGGACTTTCCGGACTCAACGGTTCTGTTTCAAACACATCGAGTCCTGCTCCCGCGATTGTTCCTTCCTTTAATGCCTGGATAAGGTCAGCTTCCACGACAATCTCCCCACGGCCGATATTCATAAAGAATGCGGACGTCTTCATTTGCTTAAATTGTTCTGCGCCAAACATTTGATTCGTTTCCTTTGTGAGCGGTAATGTAACCACAACATAATCACATTTTGGCAGCAGCTGATCTAATTGGTCTGGAGTATACATTTCATCCACATAGTCCTCTGGCTTTCCAGAGTGCCTGACTCCAAGGACGTGCATGCCAAATGCTTTAGCGATTTTCGCTGTTTCTTTCCCAATGGTACCGACGCCGATAATTCCAATGGTTTTTTCATGTATTTCTAGTCCCATATGGGCATGATGCCAAGTTTTCTTCTGTTGGTTTTTAACATAGGTATGGATTTTTCGTGTTAAGCCAAGCATTAATGCAAAAATAGTCTCAGAAATCGGATAGGCATGGACGCCATTAGCACTAGTCAAGTAAATGTTTCTAGAATCCATCTCTTCAAGCGGCAGGTAATCAACACCGGCACTCCATGATTGGAGCCACTTCAGCTTGGAATATGGAGCGAGGCAGTATTCTTCTATCCCATTATGCCAGCCAGCGATGATTTCCGCGTCCTTTAGATGCTCTTGCCAAATATTTTTATCCTTGCCTACAATCAATTCCCAATCAGGTATCATCGCATTGATTTGTGTTATGTAATCTTGATCAATATTACGGGTGATAACCATTTTTTTCATAAGTGGGGATTCCTCCAATTTAACAATGTTTTCTTTATTTAATGATAACGGAAATCAAAAAAATTGATAAGGTTTTTGTTTACTAGTCGGACACTAATCCGAAGAAACCAACAAATTTTATAAAACTATCTGATATCCAAATATTCTTTTTCCATCTTCTGTGCTATTATTTAGAAATACGAAGTAAATATAAGTAAGCGGATCTTCAGTGTGAAGATTCTTTTTTATTGGAGTGAAGGGAGGGGATTGTTTGAAAGAGCGTTTGTGGACGAAGTCGTTTATTATGCTCATGGTGGGAAATCTGTTTGTGTTTATGTCATTTCAAATGCTTATTCCCACACTGCCGCCATATATAAAATCCATTGGGGCCTCGGGGCTGGAGATCGGCCTAGTGACGGCATTGTTTTCGATTGGCGCTGTCATTAGCCGGCCGTTTATCGGCTTTATGCTTGAGTATAAGCCTAGAAAAGCACTAGTTTTAATAGGAGCAATTATGCTTTTAATGGTCACGATTCTTTATCCTGTTTCACAGGTTGTGGTGATTTTTCTATTATTCCGTTTTGTCCATGGTCTTGCCTGGGGCTGGTCAACAACTGTAAATGGCACAGCGGCGGTTGATGTGATTCCAAATTCACGGCTCGGTGAAGGGATGGGCTATTTCGGACTTTCGATGACAATTGCATACATTATTGCCCCTAGTGTAGGAATATTTGTTTACAATATTACTTCTTTCACGAATCTAATTTATTTTTCAGCGATATTAGGGGTTATCTCGATCATTTTACTTACTGCTGTAAAGTATCAAACTCCTAAAGCAGTGATAAATACTAGAAAAGAAGAATTGAAATTTTCCTATCTAGGTTCACTGGTTGAAAAATCAAGTTGGTTTCCAGCATTTATCACGATTATCATCAATTTAGGTTACGGATCGGTGGTCACATTTATTGTCATTTTTGGTGAAGAGCGTGGCATTGAGCAGATCTTTTTATTTTATATTTTTAATGCGGTGATGGCCACATTGGGCAGACCATTTGCAGGGAGATGGTTTGATGAGAAGGGCCCAATAGGACTTGTATTGTTCTGTACATTCGCTACATTTGTTGGCATATGGGTACTCTCTTTTGCACATTCCAGCTTATTTATTGCCATTTCAGGTGCATTATTCGGTATCGGATTCGGTTGCTTGATACCAACGCTGCAATCTTGGGCCTTACTCATGACACCTGCACATCGACGAGGTGTGGCCAACGGGATGATCTTTTCGTCGATTGATTTGGGGATTGGGCTAAGCGGTCTTATTTTTGGGGTGCTCGCCCAGTTTGTTGGGACGGCATCTATCTTTCGTATCGCTAGTCTTTTTCTCATAGCAGCTATTGTTTTAGTTGTAATAATGGAAAGAAGAAAACGAGCGTCGTTAAAAGACGAAGTAGCAAAGGAAAAGGTCAGGACATCATATTAAATGAGGTCCTGACCTTTTTTATGTTTTAATCCAGCCTGGGAGCAATTTCATTTACAACTTTATAAAACTGTTCAGTAAATGTTCACTTTTCTGGAAAAGATGTCCATACCTAAAACACATTCATTAAAGGTCAACAGTAAATGACTAGTATTCTAGAGTTTTTCTCTTTGGCATAATACTTGCATCATAGAATCATAGGAAATCCTAATAGGAGGTATAAACTATGCAAATTCAAACTTGTCGTGCGATTGTTACCGGCGGTGCCTCAGGGCTTGGAGAGGCAACCATCCGTAACATTGTTCAAAACGGAGGAAAAGCTGTTATTTTTGACCAATCGGAAGAAAATGGTTTACGTCTCCAAAACGAACTTGGTGAAGCCGTTTTATTTTTAAAAGCAGATGTCACTATAGATGAAGACATTCAGGAAGCAGTTAGTAAAGCTGCTGCGTTTATGGGTGGAGTGAATACCGTAGTGAACTGTGCAGGGATTGGGATTGCGGAGAAAGTGCTTGGCAGAAATGGCGTGCATAATCTTTCACTTTTTTCAAAAGTCATTCATGTGAATTTAATCGGTACTTTCAATGTGATACGGATCGCTGCTGAGAAGATGATCAGTAATAAAGTGAATGAACAGGGTGAAAGAGGTGTGATTATTAATACTGCTTCTGTTGCTGCTTATGACGGACAAATTGGCCAGGCCGCTTATAGTGCCTCGAAAGGTGGAATTGTCGGAATGACTCTGCCGATTGCAAGAGAGCTTGCTCGCTACGGAATTCGTGTGATGACCATTGCTCCTGGACTTTTCCATACACCGATGTTTGATACTCTTCCACAAGAGGCGAAAGATTCACTTGGAAAGATGGTGCCGTTCCCGTCAAGACTAGGATTCCCGAGTGAATACGCACAACTAGTTCAAAGCATCATTGAAAATCCAATGTTAAATGGAGAAACACTTAGGCTTGATGGGGCAATAAGAATGCAGCCGAAATAAAGGTGAAGTTGGGGAAGGCATAAGCCCTTCTCTTTTTCGTTCGTATGGAATGATCAGAAGTATTGTTAAAATATTCAAAAATATCCCTCTTTTTTGTTACAATAAAGATATGAATAAAAGGGGGTAACGAAATGCTCCAAATTAAAGAGCTTATTACGCCAGTCGATTGTATAGTTACCGAAAATACGACACTAGTTGAAGCCATCAGTCTGATGAACAAAAAGAAGTGGAACCTGCTTCCTGTATCGGATGTTGGTAGAAAACTAGTTGGCGTTTTTACCCGAAGCAGTTTGTTTCAAATGGTTTTGGACGAGAAACCCCTAACCACTCCTATCAAAAAATACATAAAAGCTCAGGTTAAAACACTGCCCATTAATACCCCATATGAAAAAATCGAATTGATTGTCAAAAACAGTCAGGTTGGCACCGGTGTGATCATCGATGAACATGACCAGGTCGTAGGAATCCTCACGAAAACAGATATGGTCATGTCACTGCTGCAAACCTCACAAGAGTTAAAAACAGTAAAAACCTTAAAAAGGACATTAGAAACAGCTTTAGACCATGCCTATGACGGGATTGTCATGACGGATGAAAAGAAAAACATCCTGATGGTCAGTCCTCCTCTACTCGAATTATTTAATCTTCAACTGGAAGCAGTTCTATACCATCCCGTTGCGAAAGTATTACCGGAATTACAATTAGACAATGTTTATCAATCAGAAACCGCTGAGGTTAGCGAATTTTTAGAAATCAATGGTATTAAATATATCGTCCACCGAATTCCCATTCAAGAGAATGGAAGAATCATTGGAGCTATTGGCAAGGTCGTGTTTAGACAATTAAATGAGGTCAGCGAGTTATTCAAAAAGTTACAGAAAGCGGAAAATAAGGCGAGTTTTTATCATCAGCAATTCCAGAAGTCAGAGTCAGCCAGGTTTACTTGGGATCACCTATTAACCGTTGATCCATATATGGAAAAGTTGAAAAAAAGTGCGGCCAAAGCGGCAAAAGGAAGGTCAACTATTCTTATCCGTGGTGAAAGTGGAACGGGTAAAGAATTGTTTGCTCAAGCAATTCATAATAGCAGTGCAAGAAATACAGGAAAGTTTATTGTGGTGAATTGTGCAGCGATACCAGAGGATTTGCTAGAATCAGAGTTTTTTGGCTATGACGAAGGGGCCTTTACGGGTGCGAGACAAAAAGGAAAACTTGGAAAGTTTGATTTGGCTAATGGTGGAACGCTCTTCCTTGATGAGGTAGGGGACATGTCACTCTCATTGCAGGCCAAGCTGCTGCGCGTGCTTCAGGAAAGAGAGTTCTACCGGGTTGGCGGTACGGTAAGAATTCAGGTTGATGTCAGAATCATTGCTGCCACCAATCGAAATCTTGAGGAAATGGTCCAAGAGGGTCTTTTTAGAGAGGATTTATATTATCGTCTCAATGTTATTTCATTAAATGTCCCGCCACTCCGCGATCGACTGTATGATACTGATCATTTGATTGGGCGGTTCATGATTGAATTGAATCAAATTTTAGGAACTAGCATTACTGGTATCGAAGATAGGGCAAGAGGAGCGATGTTAGATTATGCCTGGCCTGGAAATGTCCGTGAACTGCGAAATGTCATGGAACGGGCCATGACATTTGCGGAAAATGGGAAAATTAGATTGGAGGATCTTCCCGATTATTTAGTGAAGCAGGTTTCCGTTGTAGAGCCTTCTTTAAATGTGTCACTTGTCGAAAACGCAGAACTCGAAGCGATTAAAAAGGCATTAGTACAAGTACAAGGGAATAAAGTAAAAGCGGCTAGATTACTAGGAATCAGCCGATCCGGTTTATATGAAAAAATCAAAAAATACAAACTGCCGACCTAGGGTGAAGAGTGTCCAAAAAATGGACACCTTTTTGTATTTTGTGTTTGCTTGAAAAACATATCGTCATTTAAGGCTGCTGCTTTTCAGGCTGATGGCCTACGTATTGTTTTTTTGAATAACTGGCACAAAAATTGCATGAATATTGAGGGAAGTCTTTTTGAAGGAGGATTCTTATATGAATATCGGAAACCTTTTAGCGCAAAATGCCCGCAAATTTCCTGAAATACTAGCCATCGAATGTGAAGGACGAAGTTATACGTATCGCCAATTTAATGAAGAAGTAAATAGACTGGCAAACGGCTTATTGGTCCAGGGGGTAAATAAGGGTGACAAGCTGGCAATGATGATGAAGAATTCCGATTACTTTGTCTTTACGTTTTTTGCCGCTGCCAAAATTGGGGCCGTTGCCGTACCTGTTAACTTTCGTCTAACTGCATCAGAGGTTCACTATATTTTAGACCAATCCGATACGTCTTTCGTTATGTGTGATAAGGAGTTTGAACAAATAATCACAACTGCCAAACAAGGCACGGAAACCCGGTTGGTCATTACAGTTGGTGACGCAGAAATAACTGGATACCATTCGTATGAAAGGATTTTATCCAATAATCTAAATGAGCCGGATGTTGAGGTTTCCGAGCAGGATGATTTAGAAATTCTCTACACATCGGGGACAACCGGCCAGCCTAAAGGTGCTCTTTTTGATCATAGTCAAATTTTTAAAGTAGGGATTGCTGTTGTTATTAATATGGGGATTAGACAGCATGAACGAATTCTCCACCTCGCACCGCTGTTTCACTCAGCGCAGTTAAACTTGTTCCTTATTTCTGGGGTGGCACTTGGTGCTACTCATATTATTCATCGCGACTTTCATCCAGTTAAAACGCTCCAGGCGATTCAAGAACATAAAATTACCCATCTTTTTGCGGTTCCAGCTATGTATAACTTTCTACTCCAAGTTCCCAATGCAGCAGATTATAATTTATCTTCTATTAAAAGAGTCGGATACGGGGCTGCGCCAATGGCACCGGAACTGGTCAAAAAAAGTATTCAGCTCTTTAAAACCGATCAATTCTATAACCTTTGCGGCCTAACTGAAGCAGGGCCTGGAGGAATTCTCCTCGATCCAGAAGGACATAAACATCACCTTGGCAAGGGTGGGAAACCTATTTTCTTGACGGAAACAAGGGTTGTCAATGAAGAAGGTAATGATGTATTACCTGGAGTGATCGGTGAATTTATTGTTCGCAGTGACATGGTGATGAAGGAATATTATAAAAAGCCGGAAGAAACGAAGAGCACCTTGAAAAATGGCTGGCTCTATACCGGAGACTTAGCGACGATTGATGAAGAAGGTTATATCACGTTAGTTGATCGTAAAAAAGACATGATTATATCAGGCGGAGAAAATGTTTACTCCGTTGAGGTTGAAGGTATTCTTTTTGAACATCCGGACGTCCTCGATGCGGCTATTATTGGTTTGCCCGATGAGGTTTGGGGAGAAGCAGTCTGTGCGATTATTGTGCCAAGGGAAGGTGCAGTGATAGATGAGAGGGAATTGAAGAACTTCTGTCGTCAAAAACTAGCAGGCTATAAAGTTCCAAGGCAAATTTTTATAGAAGAGCAGCTGCCGAGGAACGCTTCTGGGAAAGTATTGAAGTACCAGCTTCGTCAGAAGATGAGAGAGGTGGGAAGCGGTAAATTGAACTAAGAAAACAATAGTTGGAAATTAATTTCCAATAAATGTCGTAAAGATCGTGAAATTGGTAGTAAGTGCCCAATAATATGTAGTAAGTATCTGAAAATATGTCATAAGTGCCCAATAATATGTAGTGAGTATCAGAAAATATGTAGTAAGCTGAGGAATTATAAAAAAAACACAGATAGAAAGCGCTTCCAATTGAAAGTGAGGTAATTTAACATGAAACATCCATACTTAAATGAAGATCATGAAATTTTTCGCAAGTCATTGAGAAAGTTTTTGGACAAAGAAGCATATCCCTTTTATGAGCAGTGGGAGGAGGACCGGATGATTCCGCGTTCCTTCTGGAAGAAGATGGGGGAGCAGGGGTTTCTTTGCCCTGATATTGATGAAAAATATGGCGGCAGTGAGGTCGATTGGGGATTTGCGGTCGTCATTAATGAAGAGTTGGAACGAGTGGGCTCAGGCTTAATTGGGATTGGCCTCCACAATGACATTGTCGTCCCCTACATCACCGCCTATGGGACAGAAGAGCAAAAGCAGCGCTGGCTGCCGAAATGTGTTACCGGTGAAATTATTACAGCGATTGCAATGACAGAACCGGGCACAGGATCTGACCTGGCCAACATCAAAACAACGGCAAAATTGGATGGAGACCACTATATTGTTAATGGACAAAAGACATTCATTACCAATGGAATTCAATCGGACATCATCGTTGTTGCTGTTAAAACGGACCTAAATGCGGTACCAAAGCATAAAGGTGTTAGCCTCCTCGTCATCGAGAGAGATGCCCCTGGTTTTTCACGTGGAAGAAAGTTAAACAAAGTCGGTCTCCATTGCCAGGATACAGCGGAATTAATCTTTGAAGATTGCCGTGTACCGAAAGAAAACCTGCTGGGGGAGGAAGGTAATGGTTTCCTTTATTTAATGGAAAAACTCCAACAAGAACGGCTTCTTGTCGCAATTGGGGCGCAAACTGCCTCAGAAGTCATGCTCAAAATGACGATGGACTATGTAAAAAGCAGAGAAGCGTTCGGAAAACCAGTCAGCCAGTTTCAAAACACCCAATTTAAAATAGTCGAAATGGCAACCGATATTGAAATGGGTAGAGCCTTTTTGGATCAATTAATTGCCGAGCATATTGAAGGGAAAAACGTAGTAACGAAGGTCTCGATGGCGAAATTTAAGCTGACCGATATCGCCAAGAAGATTGCCGCAGAGTGTATGCAGCTCCATGGCGGCTATGGATATATGGAAGAATATGAGATTGCGAGACGATTCCGTGATATTCCTGTTTCCAGCATCTACGCAGGTACCAATGAAATTATGAAAACGATTATTGCGAAAAATCTAGGATTATAGAGAGGAAGATGACTATGCGTGAAGTAGTAATTGTTGAAGGAGTACGTACACCAGTAGGAAGAAGAAATGGCGTGTTAAAAGATATCCGTCCGGATGACTTATCAGCCCTGACATTAAAGGAACTAGTCAATCGAGCAGGGATCGACCCAGCGCTTGTGGAGGACGTTATTTGGGGTTGTGTTACCCAAGCCGGCGAGCAAGCAGGCGATATTGCAAGAGTTGCTGCGTTAATTGCCGGCTTCCCAATCGAAGTCCCGGGGACAACAATAGACCGCCAATGCGGCTCAAGTCAACAAGCTGTGCATTTCGCTGCTCAAGCGATCCTTGCCGGTGATATGGACATTGTGATCGCCGGCGGTGTTGAAAGCATGTCCCGTGTTCCGATGGGTTCAAACTACAAAGGGGCTGAGGAACCTTTTAGTCCAAATTTAAGGTCAAAGTACGAAATGATTCATCAAGGATTGTCGGCCGAGCGGATTGCGGAAAACTATGGCTTTACCCGTGAAGCGCTGGATCAATTTTCCCTTGAAAGTCATCAAAAAGCACTTAAGGCACAGGAGGAAGGTTATTTTTCAAGAGAAATCTTCCCAATCGATGTAAAGCTTCCTGACGGTACAACAACTGTCATCAAGGATGATTCTGGTCCGAGAAAAGGAACCTCTATAGAAGCATTGGCAGGTCTCCGCACTTCCTTTAAAGAGGATGGAGTGATTCATGCCGGAAACTCCAGCCAAATAAGTGACGGGGCAGCTGCCTTATTACTCATGTCGCGCGAAAAAGCAGAAGAGCTTGGTCTAAAACCGCGCTTCCGTGTTCACACACGCGTGGTGGTTGGCTCGGATCCAACTTTGATGCTGACAGGACCAATTCCGGCTACACAAAAGGCACTAGAAAAGTCTGGCTTATCAATCGATGATATTGATGTGTTTGAAGTCAATGAAGCCTTCGCCTCTGTTCCGCTGGCTTGGCTGAAGGAGATTGGTGCAGACCCAGCAAAACTAAATCCAACTGGCGGAGCGATTGCCCTTGGTCATCCGCTTGGCGGCAGTGGGGCGCGTTTAATGGTGACAATGATGCACGAACTTGAGCGGACCGGCGGGCGCTACGGATTGCAAACCATGTGCGAAGGCCACGGAATGGCAAATGCGACGATTATTGAGCGGTTAAACTAAGAGTTATTTAGATTCGCTGGTTGACCATCAATATTCGCTGATTGGCCACAGGAATTCGCTGATGAACTATAAAGATACGCTGATAAACTAGCAAAACATACGAAAGACCATAAAAAGTTCAGTAATGGAGGCGATTCAATGACGACGACAATCGGGAAAATCTTTGATTTGACGGTGAAAAAGTATCCGAACAAACAAGCCATTTACGATGTCAGAAAAAATGTCCGGTTTACTTATAAGGAATGGAGCGAACAAGTAAACCGGCTCGCCAATGCCCTCTTAAAAGAAGGCGTTCAAAAAGGCGATCGTGTTTCCACCTTCATGTTTAATACCGAAGAATTAGGGACAGCATTTTTCGCCTGTGCGAAAATTGGTGCGATTTTCAATCCGATTAATTTTCGCTTGATGCAAGAAGAAGTTGCCTATATTCTTTCTGATGCCACCCCAAAGGTTGTTCTTTTTGAAAAAGTATTGGAACCTGTTATGTCAGCGATCGCCAATCGCTTCGACAAGACCTCCTTCTGGTTTATTGATGACGAGGCCCCAGCGTATGCTGCTTGTTATCAGGAAAAACTGGCCGCTTCATCAACCGAGGGCGTTCAGGCGGACGTAAAGGAAACCGATCTATATGCGTTTATCTATACCAGCGGGACAACGGGAAGACCGAAAGGAGTTATGCACACCCACCGCAATATGGTAGACCAAAGTGTATTCTGTATTGCCTCATGCAAACTTAGAGTGGAAGACGTTGGTCTCGTAACTGCACCAATGTTTCATTGCGCTGAACTCCATTGTGCGTTCCTGCCAAGGATTCATGCAGGAGCAAGTAATGTCATATTGCATCAATTCAATCCAAAGGCGATCCTCCAATTGATCGAACAAGAAAAAATCACGAAATTCTTTGCAGCGCCAACCATGTGGAACATGCTCCTACAAGAGGACCTAAGCAAATATGATCTATCCAGTCTGAAGCTTGGTTTATATGGTGCGGCGCCAATGGCTCCATCACTCGTTCATGCACTCCATGACAGCCTAGGAATCTCATTAATTCAAGCCTATGGAATGACCGAAATGGGCCCAGCCATTACTTTTCTATCAGAAACGGACCAACTGAGGAAAGCAGGTTCGGCAGGGCAAGCAGCCTTGAGTCATGATATTCGGGTTGTTCGCACTAGAGAAGACGGCCCCTCGGATCCAGATGATGTCGTTCCAGTAGGTGAAACCGGAGAGATAATTGTTCAAGGACCATGTATGATGGCCGGTTATTTCAAACGAGCAGAAGCGACAGAAAAAGCATTGTATAAGGGTTGGTACCATTCCGGAGACATTGGCTATCTCGATAATGATGGTTACCTTTATGTTAATGACCGTGTCGATGACATGATTATCAGTGGCGGCGAAAATATCTATCCAAGGGAAGTCGAAGACCTCTTGCATGCCCACCCAGGTGTCCTTGACGTGGCAGTAGTTGGCCAGCCAAATGATCGGTGGGGCGAGACTGTAACTGCCTTCGTGGTAAAAAAGGATCTGAAGGTAACTGACGAAGAACTGGATATACACTGCAAAAACAGCAATCAGCTTGCCAATTACAAACGCCCGAGGAAATACATTTTCTGTGAAGCGCTGCCTCGAAATGCCAGTGGGAAAATCATGAAATTTGTCTTGAGAAAACAACTGGAGGAGCTATTTACCCCAGGTACTACAAATTCGTAAAAGAGGGTACTTACTATGTTAAAAGGTATAAAAGTCATTGATTTCACGAACTACTTGCCGGGTCCCTTCGCAACCTTACGATTGGCCGAATTGGGTGCGGAGATTATTAAGGTGGAGCCTCCTGAAGGAGATCCTGCCAGGCATACGGGGATTTCTAAGCAGGGAAGCGGGCTTGTTTTTCTCGCTAACAATCGTCAGAAAAAAAGTATCACCCTTAACTTGAAGGAGCATGAAGGAATCGACACAGCGCGGAAATTAATTGCAAACGCGGATGTGGTTCTCGAAAGCTTTAGACCAGGTGTCATGGAGAAGCTCGGGTTAGGATATGAGGCGGTTCAAAAGGTAAAGCCTGATATTGTCTACTGCTCTATTTCGGGTTACGGGCAGAAAGGTCTGTTAAGTAAGCTAGGGAACCATGACCTTAATTATATGGCATTAAGTGGGGTTTTAGCCCAATTCAAGGATAAAGCCGGCAAACCTGTCCATCCGTCGATTACGCTTGCCGATTATATAGGCGGTTTTGCGGCTAATGAACGGATATTGGCCGGGCTCGTTTCGAAAGCGTTAACAGGAAAAGGAAGCTATCATTCTATTTCGATTACTGACCACCTGGTGTCATTATTAGGGAATCATGTCATGGTTGAGAAAGAAACCGGGGCGGGAACTGGCATTAATGTTCTTAATGGAAGCATCATTTCCTACGCCTTATATGAAACGATGGATGGACGTTACATGAGCATTGGTGCACTCGAACCAAAGTTTTGGAATAATTTTTGCAGGGCTCATGGTCGTGAAGAGTGGACTCAGGAACATTTTTCTCAAACGAATGATTCTAATTCTGTTTTTCTAGAGGTCATTGCGCTTTTTAAAAGCAAAACCTTCTTTGAGTGGATTGAATTCGCCCAAAAGGTAGACTGCTGTATGGCTCCTGTCCTTGAGATAGGGGAATTAAACGAGAACCCTTACTTTCAAGAGAAGGAGCTCATCTTTGCCTCTTCTTGGGGAGACTATCAAGTTAAAATGCACAGTGACTTAGATCAGGAATCCATCACCCCTCCGCCTCAAAAAAACGAGCATAAAGACGAGATATTGAATAATATTTTGATATAAAAGGAGAATTTAGACTGCCCTAGGATAATTTGGCAGTCTATTCTTTGTATAGATTGTAATAGCACCTTACAATATGAAAACATTAATGTATAATAATGGTATAATCGCTCTCCGTGTTTCCTTTATCTCAGTTGGAGCGCTCCAGTCCATACGCCGCTAAACGGGCGCCTCCGCTTTTTAATTGATTTGTTTTAAGCTAAAGTCAACAAAGGACTCTGAACGAATGGTTTTTTCGTGAAAGGTTAAAAATGATGTAACCTGATTCGGGATAACGATGCATCTCATCCCTGCTTCGATTGCAGCCAAGGCTCCATTAAGTGAATCTTCAATTGCTAGTGCCTCTTGCGGCTCAACCTGAAACTCCTCTAAAGCCTTTAGATAAAGGGCAGGGTCAGGTTTAACTTTAACTACATCTTCTCGTGTTTTAATGACAGAGAAATAATTCCAAAGCTTAAACTGTCTAAGGAATCCTTCGACCCATTCTCTCGATGAACTCGAGGCAAGCCCAATCATAAGCCTGAGCTCCCTAGCTTCCTCTAATTTCTCCACAACTCCCTCACGCACTTCTAAGATTCCCTTTTTTTCTAAGAAGCGCTCATGGGCCAATTTATTTATTTTTTTCGAATCAACCATCATTCCAGTTTGTGCCTCTATGTACTGAAATAATCCTTCATCTGTAGTGCCAATACATTTAGCAAATTCCTCTAGCGGCAATTCAATATTGAACTTCTCTTTTAACAATTCCTCAAATACTTGATACCAAATCGTCTCGGTATCAATAATGGTTCCATCAAAATCAAAAATAACAGCTTTAATTGCCATAGTCTCCTCCATTCTAGTGTACCAATATCACTTCAAGGTAGTTTCATTATAAATTGAATCCCTGCTTCTGTCGCAAAATTAACTAAAAGAATAGAAACAATTTACCAAAGGTTTACTTATTATTATTGATAAATGCTTTTTGAAAATCCAATTACTAGCAGTATAATAGAGTAAGAATATTATTAACTTAATAGGTTCATCTATGTATTGAAAGGAGGAAAAATGTTGTTTGAAAAAGCATTGCCATTACTAGAATCGCACTTCGGTTATAGCTCCTTCAGGACAGGACAAGAGCAGGCAATCCGTTCCGTTTTATCCGGCGAAAACACAATTACTGTTATGCCTACGGGTGGCGGGAAATCCATCTGTTATCAAATTCCTGCACTTGTCTTACCCGGTACCACAATTGTCATTTCCCCACTGATTTCTTTAATGAAGGACCAGGTTGATGCCCTCATTCAAGTCGGTATTCCAGCAACATTTATCAATAGTTCGTTAAGTTTTGGTGAAGCAAATAAGCGAATGCATGAAGCGGCCACAGGAAAATACAAGCTATTATATATTGCACCGGAACGTTTGGAATCACGAGATTTTCTTGAAGACCTATACAGCATGGAAATTCCATTAGTAGCAGTAGACGAGGCCCACTGTATATCACAATGGGGACATGATTTTCGGCCAAGCTATCGCCATATTCAACAACTAATTAATAGCCTGCCGCAAAGGCCAATTGTATTAGCACTTACTGCTACAGCAACACCAAAAGTACGTGAGGATATTTGCAATTTATTGAACATTGATGAAGAGAATACGATTATTACTGGATTTGAGCGGGAAAACCTATCCTTTACCGTTATCAAGGGTCAGGATCGGGATAAGTTTATCAGAGACTATTTAAAAAAGAATGATAAAGAAGCAGGCATAATCTATGCAGCAACTCGAAAGAACGTCGACCAACTTTATGAAAAACTGCTGAAAGCAAACATAAAGGCGGCCCGCTATCATGCAGGGATGGGTGATGTGGAGCGAAACCGTGAACAGGAACGATTCTTAGCAGATAATGCCACTGTGATGGTGGCGACCTCTGCCTTCGGGATGGGTATAGACAAAAGCAATATCCGATATGTCATTCACTATCAGCAGCCCAAAAATATGGAGAGTTATTATCAGGAAGCGGGCCGTGCGGGCAGGGATGGTCTTAAGAGTGAATGTATCATGCTTCATTCCTCACAGGATGTGCAAATTCAGCGTTTTTTAATTGATCAATCCAGTGATCGAAGCCGAATCACACAAGAATTAGCTAAACTCCAGCAAATGGTCGATTATTGCCATACCGAAAACTGTCTGCAGGAATTTATCTTAAAATATTTTGGTGAAACTGAAACAGAGCCTTGTGGTAGATGCGGCAACTGCTTGGATACGAGGACAAGCATCGATGTAACGAAGGAAGCCCAAATGGTGATGTCTTGCGTCATTCGGATGGGGCAGCGCTTTGGTAAAACGATTACAGCCCAAGTGTTAACAGGATCGAAAAATAAAAAAGTAACAGAAATGGGTTTTGACAGACTTCCAACCTATGGAATCATGAAGGATAGGAGTTCGAAGGATGTCAGCGACTTTATTGAATTCTTGATATCACAAGAATTAATCGCGATCGAGCAAGGGCAATTTCCAACCCTATTCGTTTCACCAAAAGGAAAAGATATTCTGTTAGGTAAAGAACAGGTCCATCGCCGTGAAACTGTACAGGTGAAACAAGTGGCCAAGGATGATCCGTTGTTTGAAGTGTTAAGAGAAGTGCGGAAGCAGATTGCCGAATTAGAAAAAGTACCACCATTTGTCATTTTTTCTGATGCTGCCTTAAAAGATATGTGTGCGAAACTGCCGAAGTCTACGGAAGATTTTTTACAAGTAAGTGGAGTAGGGGAACTGAAACTTAAAAAATATGGGCTTGAATTTATTCAAGCTATCCGTACCTTCTGCGAAACAAATGTAGACTATCAAAGTGAGTTGGTACCTGTAGAGAAAGCTCCAAAGAAGCCTGCCAAAAAAGCTGGGGTAACCGATACGCATTTGGAAACCTTAAAATTACACCAGGGTGATTTTTCGATAGCAGAAATTGCTGAACAGAGGGATTTGGCTGTCAGCACGGTGGAAACCCACTTGCTTCAATGTGCGCAACAAGGTTTAGAAGTTGATTTTTCAAAACATATTCCTGATGAATACATTCCGCTTCTGGAAAAAGCCTTGGCAGAAGCTGGCCGTGAGCGCCTCAAACCAATCAAGGAATTGCTTCCTGAGGAAGTAAGCTATTTTATGATCAAAGCCTATGTTTATTTTATTAGCAAAAAGAAATAGTTTGGCAAAAAGAGGGCACACATCAGAGAAATATTAAAATTATCAATATTTTTAGAATATTCCTAATAGTTGTCGATATCCCTGTTATCTTGTTGATATTTCCCCGGGAATTTGTCGATATCACGCCTAATAAAAAGAACAGGGCAGCAATCTAACTTAGCTGCCCTGTTCTTTATCATATTCATCTAAAAATGGCTTATTAGCATAATAGTACATCATCGCCATGAAAACAGCGCCGCCAATCAGGTTGCCAATCGTTACCGGCACTAGATTGTGAATCACTCCACCCCACGAAATCGTCCCTGGATGGTTTAAAACTAAGGCAATGGCAAACGTACACATATTAGCGATGCTATGTTCATACCCGGAAATAAAGAAACAAAAGACAAACAGCATCATCGCAAACATTTTCGGTCCGTCTCCTTTTAACCCCATTGGAAGAAAAAAGGCCATGCAGACAAGCCAATTACAAAGGATTGCTCGGAAAAATAACTCAGTTATTGGAACTTGCATCTTTATTTCCACAACATGAAGTAAAAAGCCGTTAACCTCGGAACTTTCATAAAGTCCCGTTGTAAAAATAATAAAGGCAAAAACCGCCGCACCGAGAATGTTTCCCGCGTAACTACAAATCCATAGTTTTACGACGTCTATCCAGGTCATTTTCTTGCGCAGTGCGGCATAGGTGTAATAAAACGTATTTCCAGTAAACAAATCACCACCGCCATAGGCAATTAAAATGATGGCAGCCCCGAAGGTAAGTGCCGCCATCGGATAGGCGAACGGGTTATCTTTAACATAAAAGAAATTCCCCGTTTTAAAAGCTACAATGACCCCGAATCCAATAAACATACTGGCAAGCGCTGCCCGTAAAATATAACGGAGGATGCTTTGCCGAAAGATTTTCATCTTTTTTAGGGCGAGTTTCTCGGCTTCTCCTAAAGGCTGCATTTCCATGTTTGTCATAACCACCATTCACGAATAGATATTATCCGTTTATTTTTAATCGAAAAGGGCTTAGTTATGTATTAGTGGGTAAATTTTTCATTAAACAAGCTTAGTATAATTACATTTTTTAAAACATAAACTTTTGTAATGGTTAAAAATAGCAATAACATCCGTAATTCAGTTATAATAGAGAAGTTTTTTGAAGACTGATTTTAAGGAGTCATTATGTCAAAATTGAAAAAAATTACCCCTTCGTATGATCCATGGGAAGCCTATTTAGATATTGAGCAATATGGAAAGCCTCAATTAACCAATATTGAATTCACCACGACGACCCTTTGTAATATGCGTTGTGAGCATTGTGCGGTAGGCTATACACTCCAAACAAAGGATCCGCAGGCGCTTCCTCTTGATTTGCTCATACAAAGATTAGAAGAAATCCCGACGCTTCGATCACTTAGCATTACCGGAGGAGAACCGATGTTATCCTTATCCTCGGTAAAAAATTATGTTGTACCGATTTTAAAATATGCCCATGAGCGCGGAGTACGGACGCAGATTAATTCTAATTTAACCCTTGAATTAGATCGTTATGATCTAATCGTGCCTTACTTAGATGTTTTACATATTTCTCATAACTGGGGGACGGTCGATGATTTTGTCGAGGGCGGCTTTGCAAGAATGGACCGTAAGCCAGAATATGAACAACGGGAAAAATATTTTAAAAGAATGATAGACAATAGTCGTGAGTTGGTTAAAGCAGGGGTGACGGTTTCCGCCGAAACAATGATAAACAAACGTACACTTCCGCATCTGGAAAAGATTCACCGTCAAATCGTCGATGAAATGCTTTGTCAACGTCATGAAGTTCATCCAATGTATCCTAGTGACTTCGCTAGCAATCTTGAAACCTTATCACTACATGAAATTCGTGAAGCGATTCATCATTTACTGGATATAAGAGATGAAAAGGTGTGGATGTTATTTGGTACACTCCCATTTTATGCATGCAGCAGTGAACAGGAGGATTTAGCTCTCTTACAGCGTTTATATAAAAGTAATAATGTAACAGTCAGGAACGATCCTGATGGCCGTTCACGACTGAATGTTAATATTTTTAATGGAGATATAATTGTGACTGACTTCGGCGATACACCGCCACTAGGAAACATTCAAACTACAAATCTTTTAAATGCTTATGAAACCTGGCAGAATTCATCCATTGCAAAGGAATTAAGTTGTCATTGCCCTGAGGTCAAATGTCTTGGTCCAAATATTTTAGTGAAAAATAGCTATTATCAAGATTTAGACTTCATCAAACAACATAATCAAATAAAAATATAAACAAAACAAAAGGTCCAACAGAAGGGCCTTTTGCTTTGCAGATCGTTAGGATTTTAAACCGTATGTTTCACCAGTTTTGGATGGCGTTGCATGGAAACATACAATATGATCCCACTTAGTATCAATAACGCACTGGTGCAGATAAACACAGCAGAGAATCCAAAGTAACCAGATATAAATCCGCCCAACATTGGACCGATAATATTTCCAAGAAACCTTAAACTCGTATTGTAGCCAAGAACTTCGCCTTGCATTGTAATCGGTGCTTCCTGACGAATGTATGCCACCCGAACAGGAATTATCCCGCCAATCGTGACACCCAGAGCAATACGGATGATAACCAGCTGCCAAAAGTTCGAAACAGCTGCACCTGGCAGGTAGACAATTCCTGCTAAGAAAAGAAGAATAATAAGAATTTTAATATAGCCGTACTTATCAGCAATTTTCCCCCAATTTCGTGACATCAGTAAATTTCCAAGTCCAGCTGCAGAAAAGGCAATCCCGGAATAAAAGGCAACATTGGTTGGTCCATGCAAGTCGCTAACGAATAGAGACAAAATTGGCTGGATGCTGAAATGGGCGATCTGGACAAGGGCAGAGATGAGTAAAACAGTTAATAGTACCGGATTGCGGATAATATGTTTAGCCACTTCTCGGCTTGAATAGTGGGCTTTAGTTCCTTTTATCGCTTCAATCATAAATTCCTTTGTGGTGATGACGAGAAGAGCAGAGATGAAAATGGAAATCGATGTCCACTTAAAGGTAGTGGAGTAGCCAAGCGAATCTGCAAGTATTCCACCTAACATAGGTCCTAATAAAGAACCTGTAATACTGCCTGTTTGCAATGTTCCAAGTACGCGTCCCGCAATCTCCTTTGGCGTTTGCGTAGAGATAAAGGCTTGTGACATCGGGATAAAACCTGAAAAGAATCCCATAAAAAACCTGAGGAGTAATAACTGCCAAACGGAATGGACAAAGCTCATGAGAAAAATGGATATGCCCATCCCTAATCCGGAAATGATGAGGATTTTTTTTCTTCCATAGCGGTCGCCAATTTTACCCCAAATCGGGGAAAAGAGGAAGGCAGAAACAAACGTAATCCCAAACGTGAACCCTGACCAATGTTGGACATATTTTTCCGAGAAATCTCCAAATGTCTCAATGTACAACGAGATGAACGGCATAACCATCGTCATACTTCCGGCGACAAAGAAATTCGCAAACCACATGATGATTAAATTACGTTTTGCTCGTTCCTGTTGAATCACTATAAATAACACTTCTTTCTAGAGTGTATTTCGGTTCTCTAAATATTATCATACCGAAATTTCTGACAATTTTAAAGAGATATCCCCTTTATATAAAATTGGGAAATACAATTACTTATATTCAAAGGGCTTGACAGATTGGGAATAATAACTATATTAGAAATATTCAAAACACTATTGACAACTTGTTAATAGGAGACTAAAATCTAATTTATTACTTTAAATGAATAATACGTTCTCTTATCAAGAGTGGCAGAGGGACTGGCCCGATGACGCCCAGCAACCGTTCCGTTTGGAATTGGTGCTAAATCCTGCAAAACAATTTATTGTTTTGAAAGATAAGAGAGGAGTAGTCCCTTAATTTGTGATGAAACCTCTCTTTTCTGGAGGGGTTTTTTATTTTTATATAAAAACAAACCTTTCCAATCGGAGTAATGGAGTATTGATAAGAATCTAAAAGGGGGAGCTTTAATCATGAAAAGAAATATCTTTAAATGTACACTCGTATCAGCATTAGCAGCAACACTCTTACTCACAGGCTGTGCTTCTGAGGGAGAAAAAAAACAAGAAAGCGCTCATAAAAAGGTTTCACTTGAAGGTGTATCTGAAAAGTTTACAAGTGGTGATCCGTTAAAAATCAAGGTTATCCGTAAAATTGGCGGTGATGATCATACTGCCCAATTCTTAGCAGGTGCAAAAGAAGAGGGAGAAGCCCTAGGTTTTCAAGTGGACGTGTTTACCGCAAATGGTGACACAGCTAAGTTCCATGATGCTATTAATCAGGCATTAGACCAGGATTATGATGGATTTATCATTTCTCATGGTGACGATGATGCGACTGTTAATGATGTAAAAAAGATAGTTGAAAAAGGAAAAAGTGTAGTTACATTTGACTCCAATCCAAATATTGCGAAGCTTGATGGAGTAACGCTTACTTCACAGGATGATGAAGCCTTAGCAACTTTAGCCCTTGATCAACTCGTAAAGAATACAAAGGGTAAAGCAAATATTGCCTACCTATGGGTCGACGGTTTCCCTGCAATGGTTAGACGTAATAAGGTTTATCAAGAAGTCCTTTCAAAAAATCCTGAAATTAAAGAAGTGGAACGCTTTGGTGTGGCTGCGGCAGATACAAGTGTACAAACACAAAACGCAGTTGCAGCCATGTTAAATAAATATCCAAAAGGCAAACTGGATGCCATATTTGCTACTTGGGATGCATTTGCAATCGGTGCAGCACGAGCTTTGAAAGAAGCGGGACGTGAAGAAGTGAAGATTTATGGAATCGATGTTTCCAATGCGGATCTGCAAGAAATTCAAAGAAAAGGCAGCGCTTGGAAATACACAGCAGCTGTCGATCCGAAACTTATCGGCGCTGTTGATATGAGAATACTCGCGAAAAAGCTTGCAGGTGAAGAAACACCACAGACCTTTGATTTAGATGCTTCACTTGTTTCACAAGAAAATCTTCTCAAAGCAAAAGAGCCTGTAAACATGGTTAATCTGGCAAAAATTATCCCAGGCTGGGGTCAATCGACTGCATTTGAGGAAGAGTGGATAAAGACGTTAAAGAAGCATTATAAAGAATAGTCAGCATATAACTAGACACTCTCTTTTTCAATAGATGAAGAGAGTGTTTGCTTACGGGGGATGATTTTGATGAGATCAACTTTGGAGATGAAAAACATCTCAATAGAGTTTCCTGGTGTGAAGGCATTGAATCAGGTCGACTTTTCGATGGAAACGGGAGAAATCCAAGCTTTGATTGGGGCAAATGGGGCAGGGAAATCAACGTTAATGAAGGTTCTCGCGGGTGCTTATGACCACTATACCGGTGAAATAAGGTTAGATGGGAAAAAACTGAAGATTCGTTCTCCGAAAAATGCCCAGGACACAGGAATACAAATCGTTTATCAAGAAGTAGATACGGCTCTCATTCCATATTTAACTGTCGCCGAAAATATTATGCTCCTTGATACAGTCCATAACATGGGGAAAAAGCAATGGATGAAATGGAAGGACCTTCATCAAAAGGCGGATGAAATACTAGCAAGTATGAACATTATGCTTCCGACGAAGAAGCTTGTAAGTGAGTTAACGTTAGCGGAAAAACAAATGATCTTAATCGCTAGGGCTGTTTCAAATCAATGTAAGTTTCTTATTTTAGACGAGCCGACAGCACCATTGAGTCATACTGAAACGACGGAACTATTCCGGATTGTCCGTGATTTAAAAAAGCAAAATGTAGGTGTTATCTTTATTTCCCATCGCTTGCCAGAAATTTTTGAAGTCTGTGATGAAGTTACTGTGATGAGAAACGGTGAATTTGTTGCAAAAGAGCGAGTTACTGATACGACTATCAACAAAGTGGTGGAGCATATGCTGGGTCAAAAATTAGAGGAACAGTTCCCAGAGAAGAATACGTCTATTGGAAAAACGATCCTTGAAGTAAAAGGACTTTCAGATAGAGAGAAAATTAAAGATTTACATATTCATGTTAAAGCAGGGGAAATCATTGGAATTGCCGGTCTTGTCGGTGCTGGAAAAACAGAATTGTGTAAGGCGTTATTTGGCTCTGAGAAATTAACGGGGGGAGACATCTTTCTTCATGGCAATAATTTAAAATTAAAGAGTCCCTATCATGCGGTTAAAAAGGGAATTGCTCTAGTTCCAGAAGAACGGAGAAAGGAAGGAATCCTAGTTCTTGAATCAGTAGAAACCAATTTAACAGCTGCTAATTTAGGTGAATTTTCAAAGAGATTAAGCTTTTTAGATCGAAAAAAAGAAAAAGAAACGGCAAAGCAGTTGATCCGTCGCCTCGGAATTAAGACACCTTCCGAAGAAACCAAGGTACAGAATCTTTCCGGAGGGAATCAGCAAAAGGTCGCAATCGGAAAGTGGCTCGTAGCTGAAGCAGATGTATATATTTTTGACGAACCAACCAAAGGCGTCGATGTTGGCGCAAAGAAGGATATCTTTGAGTTAATCGCAGAACTAGCGAACCGGGGTAAAGCAATTATTTATGCTTCTTCAGAGCTTTCGGAGATTATTGGGATTACTGATCGGGTCTATGTTTTATACGACGGTAGGTCCGTAAAGGAAATTGAAACGAGAGAAACGAACGAAGAAGAACTATTATTTTATTCAACAGGGGGCAGGTAAAATGGAGGCAAATATTGAAGCAAAGAATCAAGTAGCCCCGGCAAAAAGAGTCTTTGAGTTATTTCGATTTTTATATAAATATGGGACGATTATTACGATTCTTGCACTTATTATTATTTTTTCAGTGGCTAATCCTACTTTTATTCAGGGCAGTAATATCATCAATATCTTACGTTCGATCTCCATTGTAACGATTATCGCTATCGGTATTACGATTTCATTGTCTGTCGATGGTTTTGATTTATCGGTGGGATCGGTCGCTTCCTTATCAAACGCCATTGTCATTTCGATGTTTGTTTGGTTTTCACAAAACACATTGGTAGCGGTCATTTCTGCGATTTGTGCTTCCTTAGTAGTAGGAGCAATAAACTCATTCATGATTGTGAAATTAAGAATTCCAGATATGCTGATGACACTCGCTACGATGTTTATTATTCAAGGGACAGCATTGACGTATACAAAAGGGGCCACTGTTTCACAAAACATGGTTATGCCTGATGGCTCGATGGCATCGGGTCTGATCAGTCCTTTTTTTGCAAAAATCGGAGAAGTGCCGTGGATTATTATCATTATGGCTGCGACTGTGATCCTCGTGCATATCTTTTTGAACTATACAAAGCATGGTCGATATATGTATGTGATCGGTGGTAACAAAGAAGCGGCGAGACTATCAGGTATCCCAGTTAATAAATATAAAGTGGCAGCGTATTTGCTTTCGGCTCTGTTTGCCTCCATTGGCGGGATTGTGCTCGCTTCAAGGGTTTTGACATCAGAAATTAACTCGGGTGCTCCCTATTTAATGGATTCAGTTGCCGCTGCCTATATTGGATTTTCAGTACTTGGGGCTGGAAAGGCCAACGCGTTTGGAACATTTGTTGGAGCCGTCCTGATCGGGATTCTCCAAAACGGACTCGTGATGATGTCCGTCCCATATTATGCGATGGATATTGTTAAAGGAACCGTCTTGGCCTTTGCATTAGCAATTACGTATTATAAACAAAAATAATTGAACTATGATCAACCTATCCATTTTGCGGATAGGTTTATTTTTTTTGAAAAACCAGAGTAAAATCTACAAATATAAGTAAGTTTTGAGGAACAATATTTAGAGATAGGAGGGATCTTAATGGAACATTATGAAGCATTTCTGAGAAGTAAGAATTGGGTAGATACCGATTTAGATTCAAGGTATATAAATGTTAATCATCCCTATGCTATCTTAATTTCTGAGGATGAAGGACAAATTACCTTAAGAGGTAACACTGGGTTTGACAATGGGCAAAATGGCGAGGAGATTTTTACGTTTAACTCATTGAAAGAGCTCCAAGAGTGGTTTGAAAACAATATAGGGGAGTAACGAGAAAAAGAAGCCAGGGAAGAACCCTGGCTATTTTGCTTTTTGTCGAGAAATGTCGTTTCATTTTTCTGAAAATTCAATTGACTAGAGTTTAAAAGTATAGTAATTTATATATAACAACATATAACGTTATATAAAGTTGTATGTTGTTTAAAGAGTTTACTAGTGTTCATTCACTAAAATATTTTATCAGGGAGGCAACAAAATGACGACTGAATTAGTAATTGACGTGAAAAATCAAGTGCAACAAGCATTAGCAGAGGTAGAAAAAAGAAATATTTCCAATGTTTTCTTTGTAGCATGTGGAGGATCTTCTGCCATTATGTATCCAAGCAAGTATGTAATTGACCGCGAAGCAAAAGTTCTTGATGCCCATCTTTTTAGTGCAAATGAATTTATCCATCGCAATCATGCAAAACTTGGAAGTAATTCCCTGGTTATTTTGTGCTCGCACTCAGGAACAACACCTGAAACAGTGGAGGCAGCAAAATTTGCTAGAGCAAAAGGGGCATTGGCGGTTTCTTTAACCAATGAGGAAGGATCACCATTGGCACAAGCTTCTGATGTTGTATTGAAGTATCAATGGGGCAAAAAAGCAAGCGCTTTCACAACCAATTATTCAGTACTATATCAACTAGTGTTTGGTGTACTAAAAGTTGTTGAAAATAACGAAAAAGCTAGTTTAGTAGAAGAAAGTCTTGAGAACTTACAAAATGTTTACGAAAAAGCTGCTGCACTCTACCAAACAAAGGCAGAGGCTTTTGGACAACAGTATAAAGATGAAAAAATTATTTATACAATGGCAAGCGGAGCAAATTATGGTGTTGCCTACTCTTATGCAATTTGTATCCTCATGGAAATGCAATGGGTTCACTCACACGCCATTCACGCCGGAGAATACTTCCACGGACCATTTGAAATTATTGATGAAGAAACACCTTTTATTATCCTGCTAGGCTTGGACGAAACAAGACATTTAGAAGAAAGAGCATTAGAATTCTCTAAGCGTTATGGCAAGAAGTTGGTTGTCCTTGATGCAAAAGACTTCGATTTCACTGGGGTTGCAGAGGAAGTACAAGGATACATTGCCCCATTAGTTTTAAATTACGTATTAAGAAAATATGCGGATCAGTTAGCAGAAGCACGAAATCATCCGCTATCAAAAAGAAGATATATGTGGACAGTTGAATACTAAACCAAGATGAAATAACCAATATACTGCAATAATCATAGATATGTATTCCTTTCTGGAGGGGAAGCTTAATGAAGAAGTTATTAATTTTAAGTATTATTTCTATCCTTTTTCTATCGTTTTTTGCTGGCTGTTCTAAGAGTTCTAGTTCAACGAATGGAAAAGATGTGGTTGAACTTAAATTCTTCCACCGCTGGCCGAATCAACCTAAAAAGCAATATTTTGAAAAGGCAGTAAAAGAGTTTGAGAAGGCCCATCCCAATATTAAAATTAAAACGGAAGCCGTCTTGAACGACTCATATAAAGAAAAGATTCGAGTTGTCTTAGGTTCAAGCACCCCTCCAGATGTTTTCTTTTCTTGGAGCGGAGAATTTGCTTATAACTTTGCACGTCAGGGACAATCGCTAGATCTATCGAAGTATGTTGCAGAGGATAAGGCTTGGTCGGACCAAATCATTGCTTCCCAGTTTAACGCCTTCACATTAGATAGTAAAATTTACGGTATTCCGTGGTCGACTGACGGGAAGGCATTCTTTTACAATAAGAAAATTTTCAAAGATTTAAATCTTGAAGTTCCGACCACTTGGTCCCAACTAATTGACGTCTCTAAAAAGGTAAAGGCCGCAGGACTTACTCCAATTACATTTGGAAGTAAAGCACCATGGACGATTTCCCATTATATTGGAACATTGAATCAATTGATGGTGCCACAGGATGTTCTTGATAAAGATTATGATCCCAAAAATCCTGAAGGTGATTACTCGCATCCAGGTTATGTTAAAGCATTAGAGAAATTCATGGAACTGAAGCCGTACTTTAATAAAGGAGTTAACTCTGTAGACCATGAATATTCACGTGAGTTATTTAACAGTGGAAAAGCAGCGATCGGCTTCTTCCAGCTTGCAGAAATCGGGCTTATTGAACCATCTTTAAAAGAGGATTTAGGTGTGTTTAATGTACCAGGTGTGGAAGGTGGAGAAGGAAATGCCAACTCCATCACAGCAGCACCTGAAGGAATCATGATTTCTTCGAAAACAAAACATCCGAAGGAAGCAATGGAATTTGTCAAATTCTTAACTTCGAAGGAAAAAGGTACAGAGCAGTTAAAAGAAGTAAGTGAGTACAGTGCGGTTAAAGGAACAACAACCGATGAAAATGCATCCAAGCTTCAACAGGATGCCATCAATTTAATTGTTAATGCTGAACAAACGTACTTATGGTTTGATACAGCTGTTGATATTAAAATAGTTGATGCTTATTTAAATGGAACACAGCTAATGTTGGACGGCAAGAAAAGTCCAGAAGATGTAATGAAGGATGTCAGAGCAGCAGCAAAAGAAGTTAAGGCGTCTGCAAAAAAATAGGAACCCAGAAAAGGTGGTTGCAAGTTGACCACCTTTTTTCCAAAGATACGCCTGTTAAAAAAAGGGGAGTTATTATGCAAAATACAAACAAGTGGTTACCATACCTATATATTGCACCTTGCTTAATCTTTATGGCCCTTTTTGTTTACTATCCAATTGTTGAAAACTTTTTTTATAGTTTCTATGATTTCTCTGCTTTTTCAGTAGAAAAAACATTTGTTGGCTTTGAAAATTTTCTTAATCTTTTTAAAGATGAAGTTTTTTATATAGCTTTAAAAAATAATCTCTGGTATGCAGTGATCTCGATTATTTTTCAGGTATTTGGCGGACTTATTCTAGCGGCTATACTTGAAGATCCGCTAACACGATTCATTAGTGGATTGTTCCGTACCGTATTTTTCCTTCCAGTTGTCATCTCGATGACTGTCATCGCTTTACTGTTTACATTTGTTTATAACCCGGATATCGGAATTTTAAATGGGCTATTAAATATGTTAGGACTTGAAAATTTAACTAGGGCTTGGCTGGGAGAATCTGAAACCGCTATCTTCGCTGTTATTGCTGTGTCACAGTGGCAAAGTATTGGTTACATTATGATGTTATTTATTGTCGCGATTCAAAATATCCCCCAAGAATTGTATGAGGCAGCAGAGATTGATGGGGCAGGGAAAATTCGTAAATTCTTTTCAATCACCGTTCCACAAGTAAAAGAGATGTTCTTCGTTACGACACTTATTACCTTAACCGGTGCATTTACCGTCTTTAATGAACCGTATATTTTGACAGGCGGCGGACCTGGTAATTCCAGTGAAGTTTTAGGAACGTTACTCTACCATTCAGCTTTCGGTAAAGACCAAATGGGTTATGCTTCGGCAGTTGCCACTGTGATTTTAATCATTACCTTAATTGTTTCCTTGGTTCAGCTGAAGCTATTTAAAACAGGAAAGGATGTTTAGAGTGGAGACAAGCAAAGTAATGGACTACCATCATTCGATCCCAATCACAAAGAAAAATAGGAAGCAAAAGAATGTTGTTAAAAGTCTGCCAATTTTTACAATCCTGATCTTGTATTTTGTAGTGATTGCTTATCCGCTTTTTTGGATGGTAATTAACTCATTTAAGTCCACTCCAGAGATTTTCTCCAGCAGCTGGGCTTTACCAAAAGAATGGCTGTTTTCCAATTATACTGAGGCATGGAACACAGGGATTTCTGGATATTTTGTTAATAGTTTAATTGTTACAGCGACTACCTGCTTCCTAACAGTATTAATAAGTGCACTCGGAGCCTACAGTTTATCTAGGTTTGAATTTAAAGGGAAGAACATCCTATTAGTTTTCTGTATGGGAGGAATGATGCTCTCCCCACAAGTTAGTTTAGTCCCGCTATACAAGCTCATTCAATTATTAGGAATTCATGATACGTATTTTGCAATGATCTTTCCCTATGTTGCTTATCGAATTCCAATCACCATCCTACTGATCAGAGCTGCTTTTCTAGAGGTACCGAAGGAATTAGAGGAGTCTGCCTTTTTGGACGGCTGTAATACGTGGACCATTTTTACAAAAATCTTTGTTCCGTTAAATAAACCGATTTTACTAACTGGTGTTGTGTTAACTGCTTATTATACTTGGAATGAGTTTATGTTTGCGTTAATCTTTGTTGATTCTGATGCATTAAAAACCATTCCTGCCGGATTGATGCAATTTCGGGATGCCCTTCAAACCAATTGGGGAGTTCTGATGGCAGGCTTAATGATTTCAGCTCTGCCGATTATTCTCTTATTTATGTTCATGCAGAAGTATTTTATTAGAGGTTTATCATCAGGAAGTGTAAAAGGATAAGAAGGAGTGGGGAAATATGAATATTATTGGAATAGGCGATAATGTTGTTGACATCTACCAGGATCGTAATGAAATGTTTCCAGGTGGAAATGCTTTAAATGTTGCTGTTTTAGCTAAACAAAGTGGAGCGGAGTCCGCGGCATTTATAGGTATTGTTGGAACGGATGTTGAAGGGGATCATATCTTAGATTCTTTAAACAAGAACTTAATAGATACTAGTCACGTTCGAAGAGCGGTTGGGGAAAGTGGAAAGGCTTATGTTGATCTAAATGTGGAAGGGGACCGAATCTTTATTAAATCAAATAAAGGCGGTGTTCAGGCTAAACTAAAGCTAAATCTATCAGTAGATGACTATGAATACATTAAAACGTTTGATGTGATACATACCAGTATATATAGTCATTTAGAGGAAGAATTGCCATTGCTTAAACAACAATTACCCGTTTCCTATGATTTCTCTAATCATTTTACATCTGAACTATTAGAAAAGGTTTGCCCTCATATCCAGTATGCGTTTATTTCAGGAAGTGATTTTACAGAAATTGAACTAGAAGAGATCTTCCTTAAGATACATGGTTTTGGAACACCGTTTATCATTATCACTAGAGGTTCAAAGGGCGTAATTATGTCTCATGATAACAAACGATACGAACAGGGAATTGAAGAAGCAAATGTGATTGATACTTTAGGTGCAGGGGATTCTTTCATTGCTGGTTTTTTAACCAACCACTTTAATGGGGTTACCCTTGAAGAATCATTGAAGGCTGCGGCAAAAATTGCAGCAAGAACATGTGAAGTGAATGGTGCATTTGGTTATGGTAAACAATTAACTTTCTAAGATAAAAAGGAATGAAAGGGATACCCATTCATTCCTTTTATTTTTAAGTTGTTATGGTAAGGGCAATCAATTGGGTTTGTGTTTTGAAATTTGAAATATGAATTGGAACACCTGTTTCATCGTAAACGGTTTTATCAATATTAAAAAGTGTTTCACCAATTTCGCAGTCCAAATGTTCCGCTTCAAATTTTGAAGCAGGAGTAACTGTAATTATTTTTTTGCTTTTTCCAGAATTGATATTGATGTGGTAAATATTTTTCAAAACTTCATAGGTTGATGCATGTTCTGTGAATCGTGCAGTCAAATCGGGAAAGCGTTCTAACGAGTAATGGGCGATATCTAGTGTAAAAGGCTGTTGATCGATTGACATGATCCGGACCAACTTTAAGACAGGTGAATCAATGGCAATTTGAAGTGCTTCGGCAATTTCCGGAGTAGCTTTCATTTCTTCACAGGCAAGAATACGCTTAGAAGGATTTTTGCCAATTTGTTTACTAAAATCTGAGAATCCATCTATAGAAACCAATTCTCGGGCAATTTTGGTTCGCGTTACAAAAGTTCCCTTCCCTTGCTTTCGCTCTAAAAAACCCTCATCTGCTAAATCCTGAATCGCCCGTCTTACGGTTATTCGGCTAACGCCATATAACTCACATAATTCCGTTTCATTCGGAAGTCTTTCCCCTGATTTATAAACTCCTTGATCAATGGACTCCTTCAGTATTTGTTTTAATTGGTCATATAAAGGTGTTGAAATTGAATTGTTTAATTTCATCGACAAAATTCCTTTCGATACAATAGATCATTATATAATATTATATAACAAGTTTACATATGTTGTATAGAAATAATTGATAACATTTATCATATTTATAAAATATTGGATTTTTTCCTATTCCGTTAAAAGGAAATCATGCAAACTACAAGTCAACTTTGATTAAACGTTTGTTTTAATTTAAACTAAGTAAAAATGGAGAATTGTGTGTGGTGAAATAAATGGAAAAACAAGTGGAACAAACATATGAAGTTATGGAGGTCTGCTTATTAGCGGGGAAAATCATGCTTCAAAGCGGCGGGGAGACCTATCGGGTAGAAGATACGATGATGCGTATTGCCGCGGCCTTTGGCATAGAAAGTACTCATAGCTACGTAACTCCAACCGGAATTATTTTTTCAGCAGAAGGAACAGAGCCAACGAAGACCAAGCTTATTAGAATATCGGAGCGGTCAACAGACTTGAAAAAAGTCTCTATGGTGAATAGCATTTCAAGGAAAATTACAGGTGGAGAAGTCAATCTAAAAGAAGCTATGGAAGATCTAAAGGAAATCGACTCCCTTAATTTAACGTTTCCCTTTAGGTTCCAAGTGGCCGCTGCGTCACTCGCCAGCGGTTGTTTTATGATTATGTTTGAGGGAGGCTGGAATGATTTTATTCCAGCGATGATTTCAGGCGGAATGGGTTATCTAAGCTTTGTATATTTTCATCGCTTTGTCCCAATCAAGTTTTTCTCGGAGTTTTTAGCATCGTTCGTAATTGGATTGCTTTCATTTTTATTTGTGAAAATTGGAGTCGGTCAGCAATTAGATAAAATTATTATTGGCTCGGTGATGACATTAGTTCCTGGACTCTTAGTGACCAATGCGATTAGAGATTTAATGGCGGGACACTTAGTATCGGGGTTATCAAAGGGTGCGGAAGCTTTTCTAACCGCCTTTGCGATTGGGACAGGGATTGCGGTCGTATTATCTTTTATGTGAAGTGAGGTGTATTTATTGTGGCTGTTCTTGCTCAGGCACTAACAAGCTTAATTGCAACAGGTGCCTTTGGAATTCTATTTAATGCACCGAAAGAATCCTTAGTGAAGTGCGGACTGATAGGAATGGGTGGCTGGTTAATTTATTTCCTGCTAGAAGACTACTCAAATAACGCCATTTTAGCAACATTAGCTGCGACCATTTTTATTGCTGTCATCAGTCAACAATTAGCAAAGTTCTATAAAACGCCAGTGATTATTTTTAGTGTAGCTGGAATTATTCCGCTTGTGCCTGGAGGTCTGGCCTATGATGCGATGCGGAATTTTGTTGAGAACGATTATAATTCAGCGATAGCATTGGCGGCAAAAGTCCTCATGCTGGCAGGATCCATCGCCTTTGGCTTAGTTTTTTCAGAAGTAATCAATCAAGTAATTCGAAAAATTAACCATAATAAGGTACGAATTTAACCTATTCCCTTTAGTGCAAACCACTAAAGGGAATTTTTTAAGGAAAACTTAAGCTTTAAAGATTATCATTAATTGGAAAATTCTTTCCTTTATTGTTTTTTAGTAAGGTAATATAGTAGTATATTACTATTACCAATTGTCATTCAGCAAAGTCTATTACAAGGAATGGTATATTCATATATGAAAAAAATACTAATTGCAATTCTAGTTGTCTTACTACTATTTATTAGTGCTAAAACGATTTTAGCTGTAAAGTTTGATCGTCAAGAAGCGATACAAGTCACCGAAGCCGCTCCATTAAAAACCCGGATAGTGGCACTTCTCGCAAAAGAGGCACCGAGTATTCCAGATAGTATCATCCTAGATGTACCATTAATAAATCAAATGGATCAACCCATACTTTACAACGGCTGTGAGGTAACAAGCCTTGCGATGATTCTTAATTATCACGGTGTAAAAGTGACTAAAAATGAGTTAGCAGAAAAGATTAAAACAGTTCCGTTAAACTATAGTAACGGTAAAAAGGGTAATCCGAATGCCGGATTTGTCGGCGATATGGCACATGGACCAGGACTAGGAGTTTATAACGGTCCCGTATTAGAACTCGCCCAAAAATATGTCGGTGATAAAGCAGTTAATTTAACAAATCATTCGTTTGATGATGTATTAGAAAAAGTAGGTCAAGGACTTCCTGTTTGGGTCATTACCACGTCCAGCTTTGCTCCAGTTTCTGTTTTTCAAACGTGGAACACCCCGCAAGGACAAATCAAAATTACCTTTAGTGAACATAGTGTAGCGATTACAGGATACGATGAAAATTATATTTATATTAACAATCCTTACGGTGAAAAGAATCAGAAATTAAATCGCGCCAGTTTTATTAAAGCTTGGGAGCAGATGGGTAAACAAGCGATTGTTATCGAAAAATAAAATGAAAAAGGCCTGATACCGATTCAGGCCTTTTGTTTTGGACTTTTTGGAAGTAAAATTAGTAAATATGTTCTAAAATGGGCGAAGGCAGAGGAATGAAATATCCCTCTGCCTTCTTAGTTTTATTCATTTAATGAATACGTATCGTAACTTGTGATTGGTTGTACTTCTTGTTAGCAATCGCAAGGTAAAAACTTATATAATAATCATTGTTTATAAAAACAAGTTTGCCGCGGTTATTTTTCCACCTGTAGGTTTTATACCTAAACGACGTAAGCCCTACCTCTCTTACATCCTAACGGCTCCGAAGCCGATCCAGTGTGAATAAGTTTTAATTTTAAAACATAAGCAGAATGCCAGAAAAATTCTTACTTTGCGTTATCTTATCTTTTACAAGTTACAATTAAATGTGAAGCACAAATATTAATATTACAGGACTGGTGCCTATTTGTCAACAATAATAATAAAACTATTTTCTTTAGAGGAATAACCAAAGATATAGCAGAAATATTATTCTATAAACTCTTATAACGGGAGTGAGAGAATGGAGGTTTATCCATGATACTTTTTCGAAGGTTGTTTCTTACAGCAGCTAAGTATCGGTATCGTACGGTGCTGTTATTTACGACATTTTATATTTTTATAAACGCTGAGGTTATGAGAATACTAGAGCCTGAAACATTTGGAAATACTTTCCACGCTATTTGGTGGATTCTTACCACGATGACCACGGTTGGCTACGGAGATGTGTATCCGACGACAATGTTGGGGAGAGTTTGGGCGATGGTAATCGTCTATACTGCTGGCATCGGGCTTTTTGGTACGGTTATAGGGATGATCGTCGATGCTGTGTCACGCTACAAACGGATGAAGGAGGAAGGAAGAATGTCTTTTAAAGGAGAAAATCATTACGTTATTATCGGCTGGACTGCCAAAAGCAAAAACACGATAAAAGAGCTGTTTATTGGAGATGAAAAAACAGAAATCGTACTAATTGATGAATTAGAGAAGACACCATATGAACATGAGCGGTTTTTATATATCCAGGGGAGCCCCACAGATGAAGAAACATTGAAAAGAGCAAAAATTGAAAGATCAAAAGCAGTCTTGCTCTTTGCCCCAGATGGGATCGACAACCCAGATTTAGCAGATGGTAAAACGCTATTAACCGCTTCCTCCATCGAGCGCTATGATGAAGGTACGGAAAAAAATATTTATACGATTGCAGAAATTCTAAATGAAAAGCATGTCGGCAATTTTAAACATGTCAAAATTGATGAATTTATCCTTTCTCATGAATCGGTGTCCAACCTGATGGCAAAATCGGCGCAGACAAAAGGGGCAAGTCATCTTTTTACTCAGTTATTAAGCCGAAAGGATGGAGACGGGGGCAGTGATTTATGGGAAGTTGAAGTTAAATCCGACTGGAAAACATACGGAGATGCTTACGAGCACTTAAAGAAAAAAGGGGCCCAGCTCATTGCGGACCGGAGTGATCTAAATATATTGAAAAAGTGGAATGAACCTCTATCGAAAGAGGCTCGATTGTTTGTGATATGCGATAAAAATACATATAAATCATTATAAAAAAACGCATCTCGAGATGCGTTTTTTTCAATCTAGCTCCAGCGCCTAGGGGCTCGGGGTCATAAGCCCCTGTGCAAGGCGCTTGCGCTTTTTTTAATATGTTAAACACCCAGCAATGACGATACCGATGGAAACCGACAGCAGCATTAGAAAAAGGCCGACTGCCTGGTTATCTTCCTCGATGCTTTGACTGACGTTAAAACGAGGTGTAAGCCATTCAGCCAGGTAAAAAACCACAATTTGAGCCACAATTCCGATTGCACCCCATATGGCCATATCCGTAAGAGAAATAGAATTGGCAGCAGTAGAATACAAAACAATGGCAAGACCTAGAAGCCTTCCCCCAAGGACATAGCTTGCTGCCTTATTTCCTTTTGCCATTAAGGAAAACTCTTTGACCTTTGTTGTTACTTCCATAAGAAACAGTCCTACGAATAAAAGACCAAGTGAAACTGCTAAATATAATAAGAAATTCGTCATTTCCATTCCCCCTTGTTTTTTATACCCACTGGTAAGAAATAAGAATCGTTGCCAGTGATTTTTCCACCTGCCCGAATGCCGATACCTCCGGCCTTTCCGGCAATGAGAAAAGATCCGAATACTAATGAAAGTACCTCGATTCCCTTTTCTGTTTCCAATGAAACAGTAGGGAGAGGGACGTACTGTTGAAAGACCGAAACTTCCTCTTTATAGGTTTGAAAGGAATTTTGAGCGGTAATATTGGAGTGTTGATCCCAAATTGTCACCGTATCTCCTTCTCTGCCGAAGGATGGTTTTTGAACATAGTCAAGCTGTCCCTTAAATGCATCTGCTTCAAGATAGGTAGGCAGCATATATTTCATAATCCACCCTTGCTCTTCTTTTGTATAAAATGCTCCCTGTTCTGCTAATCCCCAAATTAAACATTGAATGGATTTCGGCTGCAACAAAAAGGCTGAGACAGGATTTAAAATAGAGAGTTGGCCTTCTTTGACTAGTTGCAATAATTCGATTCCAACCGGGTCACCTGTTATAGGATCCTGATCGTCAACCAAATGTTCAAGAGGATAGGTTTGGCGGTACAACACATCAATAGGTATACCCTCATCGTCGACAAGAGTACCGTCTATAATCCGAAGAGTGGACAATGGAACGATCCGATTTTGAACCTGACATAACTTGCTTAAATATTTAATGGTATTCCAGTCTTCGATATGATCAGAGTGGGCTGTGAACACAATGTTAGCCTTCCTTTTTCCTTTTGATGCTTCGATTACTGCGCGTGTAATACCGGAAGAAAGCAGGAGTTCCCCTCCTTCATTTGGATCCAAGTAACCAAACTCAGAACAAACCATTCCGTTCATATGAAAACATTCCACAATAAAAGTCGGTGTATCACTATTGAATTCAATTAATTTGAATCCATCCGCGGTCAACACAAAATCGAACCGAGCGATAATGGTTTCAGGGGAGAAGTTTTTCAACCTTAAAAATGGAAGACTTACAGGTGGATACCCAAGTTCAAGGAGTTGTTCATCAGTAAGACTCCGTAACAGGCGGGCGGTTTTGAAAAAAATGTGACCCATGCGTTCTGTTGCTTCTTTTAAAAGGCAGGATGTATGTTCCGTTATCGAATAAACTTGGTAAAGACTATATTCGCTCTCGTATAAATCTGACCAAAAGGTTGGGAATTGCGAATAAAACACCTTTCGATTCGTTGAATAATTCGACATTTCTAACCTCCAAATCCACCCTTTGAACCACTGCCGAATCCTCCTTTAAAGCTTGAAGAGGATTTGTATGACTTGTAAGAGGAGGATTTCAAGAGTGATGATTTATTTCCATAATAGCTTCCCCCGTAAAAAAAATGACCATAATGAGACGAGTGGGTATCATCACATTGCCATACCCCTTGGTCATCATCCCAGTCCCAGTCTCGGCACCTGCTGTCATCGGGCTTTGGGGGGCGGTCGTCTGAACAGGCAGAAAGTGTTCCGGCTATGAGGGAAGTGATAACACCAGTCACTAACCATTGGGTTTTCTTCACCGTTTCACGCTCCTTATTGAATTTATATTTTAATTATAAAAGTAAACCTAAGGAAAACAATGGTAAAATGAAAGAAAAAATGAAAGAGGGATGAAATTTGAGGTTGGAATATCGATTGGATGATAAATATCAAAGGTTTCCTGCCCTTTGGAGCTATTTAGATTTAACAGTTAGTGAGGCAGTAGCAAGAATGACATGTGAATACTTCGTCAAAGAATCCGAAACGTATGTGGTAACGGCCACAGCCAAAGATCCAGACGGGACGGCTGTCCTTTACGTGAAAAAGGAAAAGTCATCCTATGACGACATAACTGAAGAACAGTATTCCCATATTGGTTTTGAAGTTAGAGAGCTTCAGAGAAACAGGTCCGTCCTGATCGAGAAAAAAGATGTTTGGAATCATGAAGAAGTTTTGGTTGTCCTTCACTCCGATATTATTTACATTCAGAAAGACGGAAGGTTCCTAGAATTCGCCCTTGATTCAAGGGAAATTGACGAAGACCGAAAATGTTATGTTTATTATGGGAGTTTCACGGGGAAAACTCGATAGATGTGAATAGCACACAATAACGTGTGCTATTTTACAAATAGGGTACGGAAGGAATGTACACTAAAAAAGAAAAAACCTGTGATTTTTTAAAGGAAAAAGACGATTTTTGTCGTATTTTTAGGGATATAGATGTATTGTCCTGGAGGAATAACGATGCTTGCAGAAAAACTTCTTTTGAATGTATTAATTTCATTAGCACCTGTCCTACTTTTAAGCATACTAATTGAAAATAAGCGCAAAATTAATTATCCAATCTTATGTGGTTTGCTTCAAAGCATTGCTGCACTTACTTGTATGATTTTTTCGTATTCGAACTATGGATTTGATTGGGACCTCCGCTATGTTCCTCTTATACTAGCCTTTCTTTACGCAGGTCCAGTTGCGGGAGGGATGGTTGTAACGACCCTACTTGGCGCACGCATCTTAATGGGGGGCGAAACGGTTATTTTTGGCCTAGTAAATACTCTTTTAACGGCTCTTGTCCCGTTCCTCTTAAACAAAAGGTTTTTTGGTTATTCCCCAAATAAAAGGTTAGTTCTCACAACTTTATTATGTGGATGGTCCCTGCTCCTTTGTTATATTTCGCTTATCACGTTTCGCTATTTTGAGGGGAATTTCTTAAAACTAGATTTTAATATTCCTGACCTCCTCCTTGTTGCCCTCATTCAAACAGTGGCAATTGCCCTGGAGGCAAAGCTTGTTGAGGGGATTATCGAACGAAGTCGAATGAAGAAAGAGATTCAGCGGGCTGAAAAGCTAAATACGCTAGGGGAAATTGCGGCATCCATTGCTCATGAGGTTCGAAATCCATTAACAGTGGTGAAGGGATTCCTTCAATTAATGCAGCAGGAAGAAAAGGGGAAAAATTATCAATATCTTTCACTTGTTTTGAGCGAATTAGGTAGGGCAGAGTCGATTATTAATGACTATTTAAATTTTGCAAAGCCGAAATTTGAAAAAGTAGAAGAGTTTCCGTTAAAAGAAGTCTTAGCAGAAGTTGTCATGCTTTTGGAGCCACTGGCTGCCAAACAAGGAGTGCGGCTTGAAAGCGAACTTGACTCAACCGGGTTCACACTCGTCACTGATCGAAACCAATTAAAACAGGCGCTGGTTAACCTAATTAAAAATGCAATTGAAGCAACCCCTGATGGTGGGAAAGTAACAATACATAACAAATCCGATAATAATAAAGCGTCTATATTAATTATGGATACTGGTAAGGGAATGACACCAGAGCAATTAGCACGGATTGGAACCTTGTTTTATACAACTAAAGATAAGGGAACAGGGCTAGGTACATCCGTTTCCTTAAGAATTATTGAAACAATGAACGGAAAAGTCTTTTACAAGAGCAAGCCGGGAGTTGGGACGGAGGTAAGAATGGTCCTTCCTGGCAGCCAAAAAACAGCATTGGTAAATTTTTAATAATCAAGGCTAACCGATTGTTAGGATGGTTAGTTATTTTTTTGATATAGTAGTAGGGAAAAGTAAAGACGAAAGGTGAGATACCATGCTCGAATTATTGCCTCTCATGCTTGAACGTGTAGGTATTCTTATCATTGTAGCGTTTCTTCTCTCGAGGATGAAATCATTCCGTCAAATAATTCATAATGAACATGGCATTAGAGCTAAGGTAGCTATGATTGCAATTTTCGGGGCTTTCGGGGTCATCAGCAATTATACTGGTGTAGAGATTGGACATGGAACAATTACCTCCCAGGACTGGTTGACAAATATGGACAGTGAAAGTGCGATCGCTAATACTAGAATTATGGGTGTAACGATAGGTGGTTTACTTGGCGGACCCATTGTTGGAATTGGGGTCGGTTTAATTGCCGGTATACACCGATTGACCCTAGGTGGTTTTACAGCTTCTGCTTGTGCCCTGTCAACGATTATGGCTGGAGTTGTCACAGGAATCTTAAGTAAGCGCTTTAAGATTCAAGAGGGGAATTCGCCTTGGAAGGCTGTTGTCATGGGGATATTAATGGAATGTGCCCAGATGGGGATTATTCTTTTACAAGCCAGACCATTTAATGAGGCTCTGCATCTTGTAGAGGTAATTGCTTTCCCGATGATTGCGATTAATGGGTTTGGGACACTTCTTTTTGTATTGATAATTCAGGAAATTCTGCAAGAACAAGAGCGGATGAGAGCACTTCAAACACATAAAGCCTTATACATCGCCAACCAGACTCTCCCTTTTTTTCGCCAAGGTTTAAATGTGGAATCTTGTACAAAAGCAGCGGAGATTATTCTCCATTGGACCAATGCGGATGCCATTTCGATTACAGATCAATCCCATGTTCTTGCCCATGTAGGTACAGGTTCAGACCATCATATTCCGTCAGGAAACATGGCGACGGAATTAACGAAAAAGGTGCTGGAACAAGGGAAGATCACAATTGCAAAATCGGTTCATGAAATTCAATGTTTTAACCCAAACTGCCCTCTGAAAGCAGCCATTGTATTACCTTTACAGGTCCATGCAAAAACAGTGGGGACACTGAAGCTGTATTTCACTGATACTAGTAAACTAGACAGGGTTGAACAAGAGTTGGCAGAAGGTTTAAGCAACTTATTTTCGGTCCAATTAGAAATGGCGGAGCTGGAAATGCAAAGAAGATTATTAAAAGATGCGGAGATTAAGGCTTTGCAAGCCCAAGTCCATCCACATTTCTTATTCAATGCTATTAACACGATTTCAAGTCTTATTCGAACAGATGCCGATAAAGCTAGGAGTCTATTAATCAAACTAAGTACCTTCTTCCGAAGTAATCTACAGGGAGCAAGGCAAATGTTAATACCGCTTGAAAAAGAACTCGAACATATTGAGGCTTACCTAACCATTGAGCAAGCACGCTTTCCAAACCGTTATCATGTGGAATTGGATATTTCACCACCGCTAGAAAGGGTACTAGTTCCGCCTTTTACATTGCAGCCGCTTGTTGAAAATGCAATTCGTTATGCTTTTCCAAAGGCGAAACATGGAACCGTAAAAGTCTGTGCCTTCCAGGAAGGGGAGAAAATGGTCCTTTTAACTGAAGATGATGGAAAGGGTATCTCAGCGGAGCTGCTTGGAACACTGGGAAACCAAACAGTGGATTCATCTGGAGGGACAGGAACAGCGCTCTGGAATATCAAAAAAAGGATTGAAGAAATTTATGGTCAAAATGCTTCTTTTCAAATTGAAAGTAGCCTTAATAAAGGAACGAAAGTATCGATTACACTACCGTTAACACAACAAAAGTGGGGTGAGGATGTTGTTAAAGGCTTTTATTGTGGATGATGAGCCGTTAGCCAGAGATGAGCTGACCTATCTTCTTAAACGAAGCAAACAGATTGAAATAGTGGGGGAATCTGATAGTGTGGAAAGCTCATTTGAAAAAATAAGCAGGCTAGAACTTGATGTTGTTTTTTTAGATATCCAGCTCGCTGATGAAAGTGGAATCGAAATTGCAGCTCTTGTTAATAAACTTGATCATCCTCCATTAATTGTATTTGCGACAGCGTTTGATGAATATGCCCTTAAGGCTTTTGAATTAAATGCCGTTGATTACATCTTAAAACCTTTTGACGAAAAAAGAGTCTTACAAACAATTGAGAAGCTTTATAAACTTATCGAATATAAAAAACAAGCTATTCCTTTTTCAATTCAGAAAAATAATTTTGTTAACGAGAGGTCTGAAAAGCTTGCGATAACAATCGATGAAAAAATTGTTATCGTAAACATAAGTGACATACTCTATATCGGTACAAATGAAGGGAAAACAGTCATTGCGACAGGGAACTCAAAGTACTCTGTCAGTGATACGCTAATCACTTTCGAAAGGAAGCTGCATCATTCGTCGATCATTCGTGTCCACCGCGCTTATTTAGTTAATGTCGATGCCATTGTTGAGATAGAGCCTTGGTTTAATTCTACCTACAACTTAATTATGAAGGATGGAGAAAAGGTTCCAGTAAGCAGAACCTATACAAAAGAGCTAAAACAGCTTCTTGGTTTTTAAGAAGCTGTTTTTTGCATTTCATTCTATTATTCTTGTTATTCATCGTCTAATCCTTGCATTTTAGCTTGAAAACCCAATGTTGGCGTTTTCTTCCGCTAAGATAGAGACAAGTGAAGTATGAATATAGGAGGTTAGAATAATATGAATGCGGTTTCAATTGTAATTGGTTCGATCTGTATTTTAATGATTGCTTATCGTTTATATGGAACATTCATGGCAGCAAAGGTTTTAAAATTAGATGATTCAAAGCAGACACCGGCACATGAATTTAACGATGGAAAGGACTATGTACCAACAAATAAATGGGTTACATTCGGTCACCACTTTGCAGCAATCGCTGCAGCAGGCCCGCTTGTGGGTCCAATCCTTGCAGCACAATTTGGTTACTTGCCAGGTCTGCTCTGGCTGTTAATTGGGGCTGTTATTGGTGGGGCAGTTCATGATGCGGTGGTACTATTTGCATCGATGAGAAAAAAAGGAAAGTCCTTATCAGAAGTAGCGAAAGATGAACTAGGACCTGTTGCTGGTTTTTGTACGGGACTTGCCATGTTGTTCATTATTACCATCACAATGGCAGGTCTTTCAATGGTTGTTCTTCATGCACTTGAACACAATCCATGGGGAACCTTTTCAGTGGGAATTACGATTCCAATCGCGATGCTTGTTGGAATCGCTTATAAGAAAACCGGCAATTTAAAATTAACATCGACTATAGGTTTTATTCTCGTTATGGTCGGAGTGTTTGTTGGTCCGTCCATTCAAAATACGGTATTAGGTGATTGGCTGACATTAGATACAAAAACATTAGCTATTATACTACCAATTTACGCTTTCTTTGCAGCAGCGTTGCCAGTATGGCTTTTACTTGCACCACGTGATTACTTGAGCAGCTTTATGAAAATTGGCGTATTTATTGCACTTATCATCGGAGTATTCATTATCAATCCTGCAATTGAGATGCCTGCTTTCACAAAATTCACATCTGGTGGTGGACCGGTATTAGGTGGTCCTGTATGGCCATTTATCTCAATTACGATTGCCTGTGGAGCGATCTCCGGTTTCCATGCTTTCGTAGGTTCAGGTACGACTCCTAAAATGCTTGATCGTTGGTCTGATATAAAAGTGGTTGGTTTTGGCGCCATGCTTGTAGAATGTGTGGTTGGAATCATGGCATTGATTGCGGCAACAGCCCTTCAGCCTGCAGACTATTTTGCGATTAACTCAACACCTGAAGTCTTTAAAACACTTGGCATGCAAGTGCAGGAGCTACCGAAACTTGCCAATGAAATTGGCATTAATCTTGAAGGTAGAACCGGTGGTGCGGTGACATTAGCAGTAGGTATGACCTATGTCTTCACAGCCATTCCATGGTTTGCGAAATTATCATCTTACTTCTTCCAGTTTGTTATTATGTTCGAAGCTGTATTTATTTTAACAGCCATTGATTCTGGAACACGTGTTGCTCGCTATTTAATCCAAGACTTTTTCGGTGAATTCTATAAGCCATTGAAGAAAACAGATTGGCTTCCTGGTTCTATTTTTGCTAGTGCATTAGCATGTTTTATGTGGGGTTACCTACTCTTCTCGGGTGATATTGGCTCCGTCTGGGCGCTGTTTGGTGTTTCCAATCAACTAATGGCTTCCATCGGTCTAATTATCGGTGCAACAGTAATACTAAGCATTGCTGATAAACGTCGATATATGCTTACATGCTTGGTACCGCTCGCTTATCTCTTTGTAACTGTAAACTATGCGGGCTACTGGATGGTGAAAAATGTTTATCTAAATTCCGAAGCAGCAGGCTATAGTGTCTTAAATGGGGTTTTATCCATCATTATGTTAGCGCTTTGTATGATTATTATGGTGACTGCTATTAGAAAATGGATCACTATGTGGAATTCACCGCGGATTAAGCTTGAAAGAAATGTAGCTTAAAAAAACGAAACAGATTACTTCGGAAGGCAATTTCTTCGAGGAATCTGTTTTTTTTGTTATATAGGAAATAAATATTCATTAAAAATGGAAATTATATTAATTATATTAGGAAAGTATTAACCCTTGAGAAAAGCTTAATACTAATTAATAAAAGATTAAGGTGGAGCATTTCCATCACTTGAATTTCCATGGAATAATCTTCAAATAGTTTTATTTTTCAAAAAATATTGCTTTTTCCCTAAAATGATTATATTATTTCGATATACATTTTTAGCGAACTGTTTTTTCAGAACATTCCGCCATCATTTCGTGGAGGTAAACCAATGAATTTATTTAGAAAAAAATCAATAAAGGATCTTATACAAGAAGCTGGGCAAAAAGATGTAATTTTAAAGAAAGATTTAGGTGCCTTTGATTTATCCATGCTTGGAATTGGAGCTATTATAGGTACTGGAATATTTGTATTAACTGGTGTTGCAGCAGCAGAACATGCAGGACCTGCACTTATTTTATCTTTTGTTTTATCTGGATTAGCGTGCGTATTTGCTGCCCTATGTTATGCGGAATTTGCATCCACTGTACCGGTTTCAGGGAGTGCGTATACGTATAGCTACGCTACCTTTGGTGAAATAATTGCTTGGATTTTGGGCTGGGATTTAATCCTTGAATATGGGTTCGCATCATCTGCTGTTGCTAGTGGTTGGTCAGGGTATTTACAAGGGCTTCTAGCTGGCTTTGGTATTCATTTTCCTAAAGCAATCACAAGTGCATATGATCCAGCAAACGGCACATTTATCGATGTTCCGGCAATTCTTATCATAGTAATCATCACGTTGCTATTAACACAAGGTGTTAAGAAATCTGCTCGATTTAACACGATTATGGTAATTATAAAGTTAGTCGTTGTTTTGTTATTTATCGGTGTGGGCGCTTGGTATGTAAAGCCCTCAAACTGGACGCCATTTATGCCGTTTGGATTTTCAGGTATTACAGCTGGAGCTGCAACTGTGTTCTTTGCTTATATTGGCTTTGATGCCGTATCAACTGCAGCTGAAGAAGTGAAAAATCCTCAAAAGAATATGCCAATTGGTATTATCGCATCTTTACTAGTATGTACGGTGTTATATATTATTGTCTCTGCCATTCTTACTGGAATCGTTCCTTACCAAGAGTTAGGCGTGAAAAACCCAGTTGCATTTGCTCTTAATTATATCCATCAGGATTGGGTAGCTGGTTTTATTTCGCTTGGTGCGATTGCAGGTATCACAACAGTATTATTGGTTTTACTTTATGGACAATCTCGTTTATTTTATGCGATTAGCCGTGATGGCCTATTGCCAAAAGTATTTTCAAAAGTAGATAAGAACAAGCAGACACCAATGGTGAATTCATGGATTATTTGTTTGCTAGTATCGATTTTTGCAGGTTTAGTTCCATTAAACAAACTTGCAGAACTAACAAATATCGGAACTCTCTTTGCCTTTATGACGGTTTCAGTGGGGATTTTATATCTTCGAAAAAATAAACAAGCACCTAAAACAGGCTTCCGGGTTCCATTTGTACCTTATATTCCAATTCTTGCTTTTGTGTTCTGCGGGTATTTAATTATTCAGTTACCAAAAACAACTTGGATTAGCTTCGGAGTTTGGCTTGTGATCGGACTATTCGTTTATTTCGGGTATGGACGTAAACATTCAACCTTGAATAAAACAGTGGATCAGTTAAATAAAGTTAGCTAATTGGATCAAACAAAGAAGGGGCTTACTCTAGGTAAGTCCTTTTTTTTGTTTGGTTTTATCGAAAAATGTCGAAATTCATCGCTTTTACAAAAATAATGTAATTTAAACATAAGAAAGATGATAAAATAGGAGCAGGTTTTTTATCTAATTTAATACAAGATGATCAGATTGAGGAGAAACTAGCATGAAAGAAGGCGTCAACAATCCGAAGCTTTTATTTGAAGAGAGAAAGGCAATAACACTGTTTTTATGGTTATTTTACTTTATGTTTTATTCGTTTGATATTTTCTATAATTATATTAGACCTTACTTAAATGACCAGGAAAGTCAATTTGATACAGAGAGAGTTGGTCTGGGAATTTGGTTATATATATTAATCCTTGCTTTGTTGCCGATTGCTATTTACTTTATTAAAAAGGGAAATCCTTACATTGTTAAATATATCTACATCATTAGCTATATTGGTATTGATATTTTGGACACCCTTTTAGAAATTTTAGGAACGACAGCTTCTTATGCTGCAGGAAATATCGTGGAAGTATTATTTGTTCTATTTAGTCCTATTTTTGTAAATAAAAAATACTTCTGGGTTGTTTCGTTGGGGATGATAGGGAAGGAATTATTGTTAGGAATAATTTTACAAGATTTAAACGTATTAATTCCAACAGTTATCTATGTCATCTTATCAGTGATAGCCTATATTTTAGTGATACGCTTTAATTCCTATATTCAAACCTTGACAACCGTTTACGAAGAACTACGACAAAAAGAAAAGCTGGCTGTTATTGGTCAAATGGCTGCGGCAATCGGCCATGAAATACGTAATCCCCTTTCATCATTAAAGGGCTTTACACAAGTGCAGCAGGAACGGTACCCAAACACAAACGATTATTATCCAATTATGATTCAGGAAATCGATCGGATTAATTCCATTGTTAATGATTTGATGTACATTGGCAAACCAAGAGTAATCAAATTTGAAAAGGCAAGTATCGAAGAAATAATTGCTTATACATTATCCATTACGCAACAACAAGCCGAAAGACAAGGAGTAATTGTTGAAACAATAATGGCTGGCCCCTTACCACCTCTTGATTGTGATGATAAACAATTAAAACAAGTATTTATTAATTTGATAAAAAATGCGATCGAAGCAATGCCTGAGGGCGGTAGGATAGAAATACGTGTTAAAGTATTAGAAAAACACAAACTGTCCGTTTCAATTCAAGATGAGGGGTGTGGAATTGCTGATGAGAATATCCTAAATCTTGGAGAACCATTTTTTACAACGAAAACGGATGGAACAGGCTTAGGCTTAATGGTTACAAATCAATTAATTAAGGATCACAGGGGTGCGATGAAAATAAAAAGTATTATTGATAAAGGAACACGAGTAATTGTAACTTTACCGATACTACAAATAGATAAATAGTTCTACAATTATACAAAATTCATCAAAATAAAGTGTTTCAAGGGTATTATCAATGATATATAATGTAGAGGAATACTGAACATTAATAGATTTTGTAATTTTCTATTATAGATTGAAAAAAGTAAAAATATTTTATATTAGCATTTCTATGAGGATTTTATGGAAAGTACAATGGGATAGATACATGGAGGAGTTTATGTTACCTAATGAAGAAATAAGAACTGTTAAATGGTTTCTTTTATTTTTTTATATAATTCTTGTAGGTTATGATTTTTTTTATTACTATCTTTTCCCAGCCTTCATTGAACATGAAGAAGTGGGCCCGCCTAGTAAATTTTTTTATTTAACCTATATCCTTTTAATAATATTAATTCCAATAGCATATTATTTAAATAAGCGGAATAAGCAAGCTTCAATAAAATACGTATTTTTTATAAGCTATCTATTGGTTACTTTTATTGTGGATATCTTATCCTTCTATGGAAGGGGAGCGTCTTACAAAAGTGGGAATTTAATAGAAGTGTTTTTACTTTTATCACTACCTCTTTTCCTTAGTAGAAGATATTTTTGGCTAGTAAGTTTAGGTGTTACGGCAAGATATTTATTCGTTGGTATTATATTAAAGACTTCTTATGTAATAATCCCAATTATTTTAATAGCTGTACTGTCTATCATGGCATTTTTTTTATTAGTTCGTTTTCAGGGATACGTAAAAGCGATAAGTACTTCATACGACAAACAATTAGAAGGAATTGTAAAAGGTGTTATTGCTACTCTGGAGTTAAAGGATCCTTATACTAAGGGACATAGTGAAAGAGTAGCCAGTTATGCTTTGTTGTTAGCAAAGGAAATAGGTAAGCTTTCCAAAGATGAGCAAAAATCTTTTTATTATGCATGTTTATTACATGATATAGGAAAAGTTCATATCCCTGACCGAATTCTAATGAAACCAGGGAAGTTGACAAACGATGAATTTGAGATAATAAAATCACATCCAGTTGTTGGTGCTGAAGCAGTTGATAATGTCGAGGGGATTAAAGGTAGTCTTTCTGTCATTCGTTCGCATCATGAACGTTGGGATGGTAAAGGGTATCCTGATCAATTAAAAGAAGAAGAAATCCCCTTCCTTGCTAGAGTGGCTGCAGTTGCAGATGCTTTTGATGCAATGACATCTTCTCGATCTTATCGAGCAGCAATGCCAGTTGAAATAGCCTATCAACGCATCATTGACGGAAAAGGTTCCCAATTTGATCCTATGTTAGTGGAAGAATTCAAAAAGGTATATCCAGCATGGATTAAATTTCATGAAAAATATCCGTGGTTAAAAGAATGGGAATTTCCTAAGGAGGTGGATTTATGAAAATCCGAAAGCTGAAAAAGGTAAAAACAACTTGCTGGTGGTGTCAATTTGTTCCTGGTTGGAAAGGTTAAAAAAAGGATGCTAGCGAAAAGCTAAGCATCCTTTCTTAATGATAATATATGAGATAAAGGGTGTTAATATGAACCTAACACTTCATTCACGTCTTTTGTTGGTCCCAGTCAATATTCGCAAGGATAAAAAACATTATATCGTTGAAGATATTGCATTAGGCGAGTTTTATGAGATGCCGAGGGTTTGTATTGATGCAATCCATTTAATCAACAATGGTGGGTCGATAGAGGAAATTGAACGGGTGCTTAAAGATAAATATCCTAATGATGAAGTAGATATGCTCGATTTTGCCGAACAATTACTAATTATGGGCTTGATAGGTGAAGTTGATGGTGTAAAAGTTGAATTGAAGGAAAAGAAAAAGAAAGACCTAGGCCTTTTATGGATTTCACCAAAGATCGGGGAGTTTTTCTTTAATAGGGCTGCATACCTTGTTTATTTCACTTTATTGCTAGTTAATGTGTTTATCCTTCTATCCCATCCAAGTTTATTTCCGCACTATAAGGATTTGTTTGTTTTTGATTTAATGATTTTGAATATCCCGACTTGGATGGGAATTACGATTATCCTTGTCTTTATTCATGAGTTTGGCCACATATTAGCGATGAGGGCTCAAAATCTTCCGACTAAGCTGGAGGTCGGGCATCGATTAATACTTGTTGTCCTTGAGACTGATATGTTATCGGTTTGGAAACTACCTTCTAATAAGCGGAATGTTTTATTTCTGGCGGGCCTTTGCTTTGATACACTTATTCTTTCATGCGCATTAATTAGCCATCTAATTTTTACAAATGGGTCAGAGATTTTCCTGGGTGTTATGAATGTAGTAGTCTTGGATACATTTATTCGAATGGTTTACCAAGGCTTCATTTATATGAAAACCGATTTATATTACGTGATTGAAAATGTATCGGGCTGCTATAACTTAATGGAAAATGCTCAGCAAGCGATAAGGAAGAAGCTTTCATTTCTCAACTCACCATCAATACAAGAGGTTGTTTTTGAGGGAGAAAAAAAGGTAGTTTTTTTATATTCAATCTTTTATTTTGTCGGAGTCATACTGACAGTTAGCATATATACATTTTTTTATGTCCCCCAATTATTATTTGCATGGAAAAGAATTCTTCCTGGTTTTTCTCAAGGACCGTCCTCGCTTCCATTCTGGGATGCAATACTTTTTACCTTGCAAATACTAATTGGTTTATTACTTCTTCTATATTCCTGGCGAAAAAAGTACACTCAAAGATAGATCTTAATACTAGATGTGACAAACATTTGTCTAAAATAATATTTCTAAGGGTTTTTCCCTTCCATGATAGGGGAACTCCCTGATATTTATAACACCACCGTTTTTCTTACAATAAGAGTAAGAAAAACGGTGGTGTTATTTTTTTTTAGGAGGGACTAGAGGATGCAATCAAATATTGCTACAAATAAAAAAACAGGAAGCTCGGTCAATGATGCCTTTGCTTCACATTTTGCTAAATCAATGTTTTTAACTATTGCCGGACTGGCCATTTTAATGTTTATTGGCACAAGAATGTTCACGCACGTTGACTTGAATCTTTATGGATATATGGTCGGAACAATCGTCTTTATCGGCGGATTTTTCTACCGCTTTATTGCTTGGGGCGAGAGACCACCGACCAAGATTTTTATTAAAAAAGGCTTAAATCTTTTATTTCGAAAAAGTACTCCGAAAACGGCTGTTAATCATTTAGCCATTTACGATTTTATCCGAAATCGCGGGATTTACCGATGGGTACAGCATATTTTAATCGGTTGGGGCTGTGTCCTTGCGTGCTTGGTGACCTTTCCGCTCGTATTCAGCTGGATGTATTTTACGATGGAAGACAATGGCTACTATACGATCGTGTTATTTGGAATGAACGTCATGCAGGTTAAAGCCGAAGGAATTATTGCATGGTTCTCCTATAATGCACTGAATATTGCAGCTATCATGGTGACTGCAGGTGTGTGCATGGCGCTTTACCGTCGCTTAGGTAACATGCAGGCGAGAGCAGAACAAAAATTCATGTATGATTTTTTACCTCTTTATCTATTGTTATTTATATCTGTAACCGGGCTTTTACTAACCTTTCAAAACATTGTCATGCATGGCTGGATGCAGCCGCAAATGTCACTGATTCACCAATTTTCCGTAATCGTCACGTTAATTTATCTACCGTTTGGGAAGTTAGCGCATATTCCATTCCGTCCAATGAGTGTATTCGCAAGAAATTACCGTGAACATTATGCTGAGCAGCAAATGAAGATATGTAAAGTGTGCAGCGATCATTTTGTATCAGTGGAACAATCTCGTGATGTTATTCAAGTATTAGGCGCTAACGAGATCGACTTCAATATGCAAGATGGCTTTAATCTAGCTGAACTATGTCTGCCATGTCGTAGAAAATATAGAATTTCAAGATTCTCAGGCTTCGCAACTCATCAAGTAAAGGTCAAGGAGGCAAACCAGAATGCAAAAGGATAATTTTCGGAACCCAAGAGATAAATTTTTTAAAGAAGTCGAAAATGTTCGTCATCCGAATGAAACGTTTGTAAAAACTCATTGCAGTTATTGCGGGATGCAATGCGGGATGAATTTACGGGTAAATACAAAAACAAATAAAATAATTGGGGTGGAGCCTCGATATGACTGGCCAGTAACGGTCGGAAAAATGTGTCCCAAAGGGGTTACTGCTTACCAGCAAACCAACCATGATGATCGTATTTTAAAACCACTAATTCGTGATGATGCATCACTAAAGGGAACAAAAGATGGCTTTCGTGAGGCAACCTGGGATGAAGCCTATGATTTAATCGTGAAAAATTTTCAAGAGCTTCAAAAAAATTATGGTATGGATTCGCTTAGTGTCTATAGCGGTGTATCGATGACAAACGAAAAATGTTATTTATCAGGAAAGTTTGCCCGTGTCGGCTTACAGACTCGTTACATTGATTACAACGGCCGATTCTGTATGGCAAGTGCCGCAGGTGGCTTTCTGAGATCCTTTGGAGTCGACCGAGGATCAACCCTGCCCTGGACAGATCTTCATGAAACGGATTGCTTGTTTATTGCAGGAAGCAATACAGCAGAATGTCACCCAACTTCGATGTTCCGAGTGTGGGCAGTCCAGGAAAGAGGAGGCTACTTAATTGTAGCAGACCCGCGTGAGACACCCATTGCCAGGAGAGCAGATGTTCACTTAGATTTAAGACCTGGAACAGACTTAGCCCTTGCCAATGGAATTCTAAACTTACTTATTCAAAATGGCTATGCGGACGAAGAATTCGTAAATAACAATACAAATGGCTTTGAAGAAACAAAAGAATTGGTAAAAGAATTTACACCTGAATATACGAGTGAGCTTACTGGGGTTGCACCAGAAAAAATCATACGTGCAGCAGAAATCTACGGTAAAGCACCAAATGCCATTGTCATGTTTGCCCGTGGAATTGAGCAACAGCATAAAGGTGTTGATAACGTATCAGCATACACAAACATGGCCTTAGTCACAGGGAAAATTGGCCGCCCTAAAGCAGGAGTTGCTACATTTACTGGTCAAGGGAACGGTCAAGGCGGCCGTGAACACGGTCAGAAATCAGATTTACTTCCAGGCTATCGTAAGCTTACGAACCCAAAACATGTTGAGGAAGTTTGTAAAGTGTGGGGGATTACTCCTGAAGAAATGCCGGAACCAGGTGTTTCTGCTTATGAAATGTTCGAATTAATGGAGCAAAAAACAATTAGAGGTTTGTACCTGCTTTGCTCCAATCCAGCCGTATCGGCTCCAAATCTAAATTATGTACGTGAACAAATGAAAAATCTGGACTTTATGGTGTGTGCAGACTTTTACTTATCGGAATCAGCTGAGTTTGCGGATGTCATTCTTCCAACCACAACTTGGTCTGAAGACGAAGGAACAGTAACCAACCTTGAAGGACGTTGTATTAAAATTAACAAGGCACAAGAACCGCTGGGAGAATCGAAACCAGATTGGCAAATCCAAGTGGAATTATGTGAGCGTCTAGGCAGAGGAAAATACTTCTCACATTTAAAAACAGCAAGCGATGTTGGGGATGAATTCCGTTTAGCTTCTAAAGGCGGCTATGCCGACTACTATGGTATCACATGGGATAAAATCGAAAAGCAAGATGGTGTCTTTTGGCCATGTAAAGATGAAAATGATCCAGGAACACCCCACATGTTCTTAGATAAAAAGTTCTATCATCCAGATGGAAAGGCAAAAATCTGTGCCCTGCCCTATCGTCCACCGGCTGAAGAGCCTGATGAAGTATATCCATTACGCTTAACCACAGGACGTGTCGTCTACCATTATCTATCTGGAAACCAAACCCGCCGGATCCAATTTTTGCGCGATATGTGCCCAGAGCCGTATGTAGAAGTACATCCAGAAACAGCTGCTAAATATAACATTGAACACGAAGAATTTGTTCGCCTCTTTACTCGTAGAGGTGAAGCGGAATATAAAGTGAAAATCACTGAAGCCATTCGAAAAGATACCGTATTTGTTCCCTACCATTTTGGTCACGATAAATCTATTAATCTATTAACGATTGCAGCGCTTGATCCTATGTCACGGATGCCGGAATTCAAAGCGTGTGCCGCTCAGATTGAAAAACTAGAAATGAAGAAGGTGCAGTAAATGAAAAAGAGGCTATATCTCGAACTTGAAAACTGTATAGGGTGCCGCTCGTGTTTGGCGGCTTGTACGCAGTGCGGAGGGCATGAGGAACGTAACCGTAACTATGTTTACGATGTGAATCCGCTTGTTAACCGTCAAACGATGCCTCTGATGTGCCTTCACTGTGTGAATCCAGCTTGTGCAAGAAGCTGTCCAGCGCAGGCGATCCAAATCCATGAAACAGGAGCCGTTCTTTCGGCTCTAGTGGAAAAGTGCATTGGCTGCCAAAACTGTACAATTGCTTGCCCGTATGGAATACCGAAGTTTGATACAGAGCAAAATTTAATGTACAAGTGCGATCTTTGTATCGACCGTACAAAGGATGGCATCCCGCCAATGTGTGCAAGTGTTTGCCCGTCTAATACATTACAATGGCTGTCAGATGAAGAAATTGAAGCGAAACAAAAGCAATTTAACTTAGATAATGGTAAATGGGTAACAAGTATGCCCTATTTAGAAGGCGAAACAAATGTAAAAGTGAATCTTCCTGGTATTCTGCAGGGCGTCACTAAATTGTTTTAGGAGGGATTCGCATGACAGATAAAAATAATAAAATCCCGTTCAAAGAAGATAATTATACACATAATATAAACCGCAATAATGAAAGAAAGCTCGACCGACGCGGATTTATGAAAACACTAGTTGGTGCGGCAGGTGTTTTCGCTGTTTCTTCACTTCCTTGGGGAGCCTTGGCTGCAAAAGAATTAACAGGATTGGGCGATAAAAAATATCCAAAGCAAAAAATTACCGATGTTAAATCTCTGCCTATCGGAGATGCAGTAGACTTTGCTTTTCCTGGTGAACATGATAGTGCTATTTTAATTAGACTCTCCGAAAATAAATATGTAGCCTACCAAAATGCGTGCACCCACTTAAGATGCCCTGTGTTTTGGAAAAAGGATGAGGGAGAAATGCTTTGCCCTTGCCATCATGGGAAATTTGATGTCGAAACAGGTGCGCCGATTGCGGGTCCACCGAGACGTCCACTTCCTGAAATTTATGTAAAAGTAGAAAACGGAGTGGTTTATGCCGTGGGGGTGAAGCGTTATGAAGCGTAGCTATTTGCCAGTTGCCCTACTACTTGCGGTGTTGATGTTAAACATTATCTTTACACAATATATGGTTCATCAATACTTCTATGAAAACTATACTAATACAATAATTGCCGCAGTCATTAACGTTATTTTATTTCCAGTCGCATTCCTTATTTATAAAAAAGGTGTGAATATCAATGACTAGTGAAACCTATATTGATTTTTGTTTTGTCCGGCCAGAAGCAGGCGGCTTTAGCCATGAAATTGATGAGTTATTGAAGAACACTTTTTCGAAAAAACGCCTAAATTGGTATCTTGAAGAAAAAACACTCGATGGGGCAGAGATGGTTATTGCTGAAATAAAAGGAATGAGTGACTGGGGTTCTGAAGAAGAAACGATTCAATTCATCGAGAAAAATGCCGATGAGAAGTTTTGGGAGTATTTGCAGGGCTTTAAGATGTTCATCTATCCTGTGAAGAGAGGATGTAACAGCTGTGGAACTCATTAAATTAGATGATTTGAACATATTTGTGGGTGTGCCGGTAACAATTGCGATTCAAGATGCGGATGGTGGAGATCAGGCGCCAGCTGTGAAGAAAACCATAAAAAAGGTGCAGTTCTGTCCTGATGGAACCCATATCCGCTTTTATTTTGATGATTTTTATTTTCTTGCGGTACCGATTTCTTGTCGAGTAAGTCAGATGGATGGACAATGGTCAGCTTCTGATTCGGAGAGCGGCTTAACGTATACTGTAAAAAAGGTACAGGTCTTTTAAAAAAGAACCTGCCTTTTTTTTATAACCGGAGGTGCGGGATGGATGTATTAAATTCAAAACAGCAGATTAGCTCTTATATTATTCATTCCCAAGAGGAAGAAATAAAACGGATTGCCTTAGAGCTGCACGAAGGTGTTGGACAAAATCTATATAGTATTTTAACAGGCTTGCAGTTTATTGAATCAGGTGCAAAAGAGCCGCATATGAAAAGTTATGTCCGCGAAATGTCGCAGTTGATTGAAAAGACCATTCAAGAAATTAGGCTTCTTTCGGTTGAATTGCATCCGCCTACCCTAACTACTCTTGGTTTACTACCAGCCATGAAGAGCTATATTAAGTTATATACATCCACGTTTGGGATCCTAGTGGATTTAGATTCAACGGGTGAAGAAAAGTGGATATCTGAAAAAAATAGGATCACGGTATTTCGTGTATGCCAGGAGGCACTTGCCAATATTGCCAAGTATGCAGATACATCCAATGTAAAAATGAATTTTATTTGGTCAGAGCAAGAGCTGAAAATTTCCATTTATGATTTCGGCAGAGGGTTTCAACAGGACGAAAACGATTTCATTAATCCTTCATCAGGTATTGCGGCCATGAAAGAACGAATGCTTCTGACTGGCGGACAGTGTACCATTTCTTCTAAAATAGGAGAAGGAACATCCATAGTGCTAGCCCTTCCGTTAGTAAATAGGGATTAAAGGGGAGTTAAGAGTGATAAAGATTCTGTTGGTTGATGATCATGCCGTAGTTAGCATGGGTTTAAAAATGCTTTTGAACACAAATCCTGAAATGGAAGTAATTGGTGAAGCATCAGAAGGCAATGAAGGAATCAAAAAAGCCTTGAAGTTAAAACCGGATGTCGTAGTCATGGATTTAAGTATGCCACATGGAAAAGACGGCTTGTCGGCAACGACCGAATTAAAAAAGCTAAAGCCGGAAATAAATATTTTGATCCTCACGATGCATGATGATGAAGAATACCTTTTTCGAGCAATTCAAGGGGGAGCTTCAGGCTGTATTTTAAAAAGCGCCCCACATGATGAACTAATGTCAGCAATCGAATCAGTTGCAGTCGGGGATGCCTATTTACATCCATCTGCACAGAAGCGATTGATGGAAGAATATTTGAGCAGCGTAAAACAAGATGGGAATGATACATATAATCTTTTATCCGAGCGGGAGAAAGAAGTTCTAACACTTATTGCTAAAGGGTATTCCAATAAGGAAATTGCTGAACAGCTGGTAATCAGTGTAAAAACGGTCGAAACCCATAAAGGTAACTTGATGGAGAAACTTCAGATGAAAACCAGACCTGAGTTAGTGGAATACGCAGTTAGGAAAGGTTTATTAGGTTATGGTATTTAAGGAGAGTTACTTGGGATGAAAGAGATTATGGAACTGCAAGAGGTTATCAAGGTTTGCGACAGTCTTATGGCTGTGGTAGGCTGCGAATTTGTAGCCTTGGCGTTGCAAAATGAAGTGGGCCCGGATGTTAGGTGGCATTATGCATCCGCCAATTTAAATGATAAATACAAAAGAATAACCGTCCGTTTCGGTAAAGGGATCGCGGGAAAAATAATCTCAAGCGGCAGTCCGATGATGATAACAGATTTTCCGAATGGAGTTATCGGAAAAGTAACAGATTATCCAATTATGCTTGCTGAAAAACTTGTTTCCTCCTTTGCCGTCCCTTTATTTTTTAATGCTGTACCAAAAGGAGTTTTGCTCATTGGTAATAGGAGAGCCTCAACGTTTACTGAACAAGATCAGCAGTATGTAAGAGAATCCGCTCAAGCCTTGGAACAGATATTAAAGGAGCAGATACTATGAAAGATGCAGGGGGATGTTAATGAACAAGAAAATGGACCAGCCTGCAAATAATCTCGCAGACCTTGAGATAGAATTAAAAAGATCGATGCAAGAATTGGTAGATATAAAATTTGCGCTCGATGAATCTTCTATTGTTGCCATCACAGATTCTCGGGGGATGATTACATATGTAAATGATCAATTTTGTCATATCTCGAAATATTCCAGAGAAGAACTGCTGGGTCAAGATCATCGAATTGTGAATTCCAGGTACCATTCAAAAGAATTTTTTAAAAAAATGTGGAAAACAATTGGTTCCGGTGAAGTCTGGAAAGGTGAAATTTGTAACAGGGCAAAAGATGGTACAAATTATTGGATGGATACCACGATTGTCCCTTTTTTAAATGAAAAAGGAAAGCCTTATCAATACTTAGCGATTCGTTATGAGATCACTGAGCGAAAGCGAGTCGAACGAGAACTTCAAAACATGATGACAACCATCATCAATGTTCAAGAAGAAGAACGTAAGCGTTTGTCGCGAAATTTACACGATGGCATAGGTCAAAATCTTTATAGTCATTTAATAACGATAAATCGACTCCTTGCTGAAATGGATCATCCGCTTCTTTCGCAGATGCAAACAGAAGCAACCCAGTTAATCGAAGAAATCCGCGAAATCTCATGGGAGCTGCGGCCGTCGGTATTAGATGACCTAGGTTTAGTACCAGCCATTCGCTCATTTCTATCACGTTACTCTGACCATTATAGTATTGATGTTTATTTTGAATGCGTGCTAAATCGCCGCCTGAACATCAGCATTGAACTTACGATTTACCGGATTATTCAGGAGGCGCTAACAAATATCCGAAAATATGCAGAAGTTACCGAAGCAACAGTTACTGTTAGAGAGCTGGATGATATCGTCCGGGTTATGGTTGAGGATAAAGGAAAGGGTTTTGAGATTAAAAATCAATCCGTGGGTGTAGGTTTGTTTAGTATGGATGAGCGTGCTCGCTCTGTCGGAGGAGAACTATTTATTAGTTCTTCCCCTGGGATGGGAACCAAAATTATCTTAGAAGTACCCATCACTATTATAGAATAGAAAAAGAACCAGGCAATGTTTTGCGCCTGGTTCTTTACTGTTATATTTTAAAAGAACTTTTTAAGGAAACAATCCTGTTAAATACTAACTTATCGACTGTCGTTTCTTTGGGATCGACGTTGAAGTAACCGTGTCTAAAGAATTGGAATTTTTCCTGCGGTCTGCTTTCCTTCATGTTTGGTTCTACAAAACCTTGTAACACCTCAAGTGAATGTGGATTAACGTTATCAAGGAAGGATTTTTCAGCCCCGTCAGCTTCATCAGCTGTATCCAAAATAAGCGGCTCATAAAGTCGGAATTCAGCAGGAACTGCATGGGCTGCTTCCACCCAATGAATGGTTCCTTTTACTTTTCTGCCTGTAAAACCTGTACCACTTTTTGTTTCAGGGTCATAGGTACAGCGCAGTTCGACGACCTTACCATTTGGATCTTTGACAACTTCTTCACATTTAATGAAATAAGCGTTTTTAAGGCGGACCTCATTGCCAGGGAATAGACGGAAATACTTCTTAGGTGGTTCCTCCATGAAGTCGTCTTGTTCAATATAGATTTCACGAGAGAATGGAATTTTCCTTGATCCCATCTCAGGATTTTCTGAATTGACTTCGGCATCAAGCAATTCAATTTGTCCTTCTGGATAATTCGTGATGACTACCTTTAATGGGTTGATTACACCCATGGTACGAGGTGCTTTTAATTTCAAATCTTCACGGACAAAATGTTCAAGCATTTGTGAATCAACTGCACCTGAACCCTTATGAACGCCAGTTTCACTGACAAAAGCACGAATCGATTCTGGTGTAAATCCTTTTCTTCTCATCCCGGAAATCGTCGGCATACGAGGATCATCCCAGCCATCAACAAATCCCTCGTCAACCAATTGCTTCAACTTTCGTTTACTCATCACAGTATTGGTTACATTTAAGCGGCCAAATTCAATTTGTTGTGGGATGCTTTCCATTTCACAGTTTTCAACAATCCAATTATAAAGGGGGCGTTGGTCCTCAAATTCAATCGTACAGATCGAATGAGTTACCCCTTCAATCGCATCTTCGAGTGGATGAGCAAATGCGTACATTGGATAAATGCACCATTTATCACCCGTGTTGTGGTGCGTCGCATGTGCAATTCGGTAAATAACTGGATCACGTAAATTAATATTTGGTGATGACATATCAATCTTTGCCCGCAGGACCTTTTGACCGTTGTCGTACATACCATTTCGCATATTTTCAAATAATTCAAGGTTTTCTTCTATGGAGCGATCGCGATAGGGGCTATTTTTGCCGGGCGCGGTAAGTGTTCCACGGTATTCACGAATTTCATCCGCTGACAGGTCATCAACATAGGCTAATCCTTTTTTAATTAAAAGAACCGCTCTCCTAAACATTTCTTCAAAATAATTCGATGCAAATAATAAGTTATCCCATTCAAAGCCTAACCATTTTACATCTTCTTTGATCGAATTTACATATTCGATATCTTCTTTTAACGGATTCGTATCGTCAAAGCGTAAATTGGTAAGCCCGTTAAATTCATCTGCCAAGCCGAAGTTGATTACAATCGATTTTGCATGTCCGATATGTAAATAACCGTTTGGCTCTGGCGGGAACCGAGTGACGATTTTGTTGTGCTTTCCGGACTCCAAATCTTTTATCATAATATCTTTAATAAAATTTGATGTATGATTTTCCACCCTTTTCAACCTCTTTCATTCTTAACTACTACTTTATAAATAACATAAATACTGATATTTTTCCATTGTTCCCTACAATTCATGTGAAAAACACACATAAAATGGAATGTTTGCTCATTTTTTTGAAATTCGGAATTGGCAAGTGAGGTTGAAAAAGACTACAATGGTTTCTTGAAGATATATAAAGGAAGGGGAAGTACAATGATTAACTTTGGTACAGTCGGAACAGGGTGGATTACTGAATCATTTATCCAAGCAGCACAACTTAGCGGTCAATGGCAATTAACTAGTGTCTATTCCAGAACAGAGGATAAAGCGAAACAATTTGCAGATACATATAACATTCCTAATTTTTATACAGATCTAGAGGAGATGGCGTCAAGTTCTGAAATAGAAGCTGTATACATAGCATCGCCAAATTCAGTCCATTTTGACCAGACACTAATGTTTTTGAAAAATAAGAAACACGTGATCTGCGAAAAACCGATATTTTCAAATAGTGCAGAGTTGGCGAAGGCATACCAGACAGCGGCGGAAAATGGGGTTTATTTATTTGAAGCAATTCGAAATGTGCATACCCCTAATTTCAAAATATTAAAGGACAAGCTCCCTATGGTCGGGGAGTTGCGAAGTACCATGTTACCATACATGAAATATTCCTCCCGTTATGATTTATTTTTACAAGGGGAGGAACCAAATATTTTTTCTGCTACCTATTCTGGTGGCGCGCTTGTTGATTTAGGTGTTTATCCACTCTATTTAGCCGTCGGGTTGTTTGGTGAGCCCAAGCAGGTAACCTATCACCCGGTCCTCCTCCGCAGCGGTGTGGATGGAAGTGGAACACTTGTGTTAACGTATGACGATTTTGTTTGTACAATCCTATGTTCGAAAATATCTCATTCGGAATTACCTTGTGAAATACATGGTGAAAAGGGAACCTTTGTCCTCGAAGATGCGGCCCCGATTTCAAAAATAACCTTCGTTGACAACCGTGGATTAGAGAGCGAGACCTTGAGTGTCGATCTAGATGAACAAAATATGGTTTATGAATGTAAGAATATTGCCAGGATTATTGAAACCGAAAATGATCAAGAATATCAGCAATTAAAAAGTTGGAGCGAAATTGTCCTTCGAATCACAGAAGAAGCACGGAAACAGAATAATATTTTATTTGCTTCAGAAAAATAGAAACAAAAACAGGCCAGGGGATACATCCTCTGGCCTTGTCTTATGGGGTTTTCTTCAATGGTAATGAACTTAATTGACGTTTTAAAGAATGGTTATGTGAACTCTTTATGAATTCAATATTCTCAATGACTTTTATCACATTCCATGCATTGTATGTTCTTTATAGTTGATGTAACAGGATTGGAGGAAACCCTTATGAAGTCAAAAGCGTGGTATAAGAAACAGCTGAAACGTAAGCCTGTGCAAATTACAAGATATACTGTTCAGGGCTTGTTTCTGCTGTTTTTACTATATGTTGGTCTGCAGTTTTATCAATTTTATCTGCATTTTGAAACCCTCGGAAAAACTCCTTTCGTTGAACGGCCATCTGCGGTCGAAGGGTTTTTGCCAATCAGCGGCTTGGTCGCCTTAAAGGTATGGCTGACGAGTGGAGAGTTTGATGTGATTCATCCTGCGGGTCTGGTTTTACTAGCATTTTTTGTGGGTGCAGGAATTATTCTTCGTAAGTCGTTCTGCAGCTGGATATGTCCTGTTGGAACATTTAGTGAAATGATTGGCTGGTTTGGCAGAAAGATGTTTAAAAGAAATTTTGAAATTCCACGATGGGTAACTTGGCTTTTAGCACCTATTAAATACTTATTGATGCTCTTTTTTGTCCTAATGGTTGTTCAAATGCCTGCTTTTACTGCTAAAAGCTTTCTCGAGGAGCCGTATAATAAGGTCTCTGATGTGAAAATGCTTCTTTTATTCACCAATCTTGGCGGCTTTGCCTTGAAGTTTATTATTGTGATCTTCATCTTGTCATTATTCTTTAGAAACTTTTGGTGCCGCTTCCTCTGTCCGTACGGTGCATTAATTGGTCTTGGAAGTATCTTTAGGATTACAAAAATTGAGCGGAATGAAGATACTTGTACAAACTGCGAAATGTGTACAAAGGTTTGTCCGCAACGATTAAAGGTACACAAGGTGGAGACTGTAAATTCTCTTAATTGTTCAGCATGTATGTCCTGTGTAGAGGCATGCCCCGTAAAAGACACACTCAACATGACGGTTGCGCGTAAAAAGGTGAATAAATGGTTTGTACCAGTTACCTTCTTCGTGCTGTTTTTCGTTATTATTACTTTTGCAAAAATAACAGGTCACTGGGATTCAATCATCTCCTATGAAGAATGGAAACAACTAATCCCAGAAGCCAAAAACATAAAATAATTAGCGGTGTTTTCCCGTATGAGTGTTAAACACATAGCCCACATTTCATCATATAAATATAGAAAACTAAAATGGGTGAGTTATGATGTTTGGATCTAACAGAGAATTAATAACTTGGATAGTGCCATACCTCCCAGCTGGAGCAGAATTGGAATATCGAGATTCACAAGCGATGCTCAAATATATGGATATAGATGGGGATGGCCTATGTGAAATATTTGGGGTGTATCGTCTTAACCGAAAGCCCTATTTATTTGTTCTGAAAAATTACTTTGGTCATTTTATATATTATTATCCCATGCCTCCTGAGGTAGAGAAAAAGGCGGTCCGAGTGCTTTCAATTTTTCGAGATACAAGAGCCGTCTACCTTTTCCCAGTGGTGAAGAAAGAAATTGGCGGAAAGAAGTGGGGCTATATCGATGCGAAAGGGAAACAGATTCTTCCTAACAGCTATGAACATGCCGAGGATTTTCAGGAGAATGGTTTAGCTATTGTTGGTTTAATGGACAAATCAGGAATTATTAATGCCCAAGGGTATTTTATTGTGCAGCCCAAATACGATACAATTAATCCTTTTTCAGAAGGCCGGGCCGTTGTCAACGACCCTCAAGGATTCAAGGTGATTGATGAAAGTGGCAAAGAAATCACGGATCGGCCTTATTCGATTATTGTCGGAGAGTATAAAGAGGGGCGCGTACGTGCTGTTGAAATAGATGAGCATGGGCAGTATTTATACGGTTATTTGAATAAACGAGGGAAAGTGGTTATTCCGATAACCTTTGAAACCGCAAGTGATTTTGATCAGGGGAAAGCAATTGTAAAAACAAAAGATGGCAGTTTTCAATTAATCGACCTTACCGGAAAGACATTACAATCGTACCCTTATGCTTATGTCAGTAATTATGGCCAAGGTTTGCTTGCATTTAAGGAAAACAACGATGGGAAGATTGGATATATCGATGAACAGGGGAAAATCGTCATAGAGCCTAAATTTTCATCTGCAGATTCATTTATAGACGGGCGTGCCATTGTTAGTTTGTCAGATAATAATAGGGAACAGTATGGCGTTATTGATCGAACTGGCCATTATGTGATTAAGCCAAACTATAACCAAATCTTATATCTAGATGAGGGACGCTTTGCCATCGGGAAAGAGATGGATCCGAAACTACCCTGTAGGAGGTTTATTTACGCCTTAGCAGATTCGGGTGGTCATATCCTTACAGGATTTATCTTTAATGGAATCACCAAATTTCAGGACGGCCTTGCCTCTGTCTCCGATGCTCAGCATACTTACTTTATTGACAAACTTGGAAAGAGAATCGAACAGCTGCCAATGGTAAGGGGCAGCGGCTCGCTTAGTTTTGAGAAAACGTTAATCAAAGGTGATGTTGACGAGCGCCTGCACTATTTTAATCGAAATGGTGAGTTACTCTGGAAGCAAGCCACGATTGTTCCGCTAAATAATAACTACTCAATTGTCGAGCAAAAATATAAGCCGAATAAGGATTATTTAGTCTATTTCCCGCAGATTGAAGGTATGAAAATTCATCATGAAAATGTAAATCATGCTTTAAAGGAGCTAGCGGGGGTAAAACCCATGCCGGCACACACACAATTGGAATCGAATTATACGGGGGATTTTGAGGTTACCCTTTACGAGAAAAATTTACTGGTCATTAAGATAACAGGGTATGACTACCCGTTTTGTGCCGCTCACGGTATGCCAGTGGAAAAATATACTCATATTAACCTAAAAACAGGCTCGATCTATCAATTAAAAGACCTCTTTAAGTCTGGCAGCCCGTATGTGAAAGTTATCAGTGATTTGATTGGTGATCAAATAAAAAGTAATGAAAAATATTCATCTTACTTATTTCCTGATGAGTACCATGGAATCCAAGCTGATCAGCCATTTTTTATTAGTGAGGCGGGCTTGAATATCTACTTTAATCCATATGAAATCGCCGCTTTTGCAGCTGGTTTTCCTACCTTTACCATCCCTTTTGAGGACCTAAAGAATATCATTAATGCTAACAGCGAATTTTGGAAATCGTTTCATTAATAAAGGCAGGAATCAAACCTGTCTTTTTTTCATGGATTCTAATGAAAAAGAATGAAATAATGGTGATACAGTCAAGAATAGTGTCTAGGGGAGTGTATTGGAATGAAGATTTTTGATGTTTCTAGAAAGCTAATAAACGGGATGCCAGTTTGGCCGGGTGATACCGCCTTTAAATACGAGGTCTCATGGCCAATGGAGGAAAGCGGCTCTGTTAATGTTGGCAGACTCGAATTAAGTACCCACACGGGAACACATGTGGATGCTCCGTTTCATTTTGATAACGCGGGAAAAAAAATCATTGAGTTGGACCTTAATCTATACATCGGTCCAGCGAAAGTTATTGATATGATTGGAAAGGAAAGCATTGGTGCAGCTGATTTAAGAGAGATGGATCTTGATGGGTGCAAACGGGTGTTGTTCAGAACCCTTGCGTGGGAAAATCCCAATCAATTCCCTGAAAAGATCCCACATATTGAGCCAAACTTAGCTCCTTTCTTAGGAAGGAAAGGGATTCAGCTTATCGGCTTGGATATTCCATCTGTTGATCCAATCGACAGTAAAGAGCTGCCTGCCCATCATAGTTTGAATGAACATGGCATTCACATCCTAGAGTCACTAATGCTCGATGAAATCGAACCAGGAGATTACGAACTCATTGCCCTGCCGCTCCCATTAGTCGAAGGAGACGGGAGTCCAGTTCGCGCAGTCCTGCGTCAGAAATGAAATGGTGTCAGGCACCATTATGGATAAAAAAGAAGCGTGAATCTCAACTGGATTCACGCTTCTTCTGTTAAAGGCCACAATCAGATTTGTTTGGTTTAAGAAATAACACATCAATCTAAAAGGAAAAACCTCCAAAGTCTCTTCGTCCTAAGTATGTTTTCTACGAAATACTAGCCAGTAACTCCCCAGTCCGAAGATAAAAAATAAACCGACCAAAACAGGAATAACATAATAGGAATACACAGTGTATTGAGCCGTATTTATCGTACTTATTCCAAACTCAAACTTGATATAAATCAATTTCATTAAAGAAGAATGGTGATAAACTGAAGCATAAACTTAAACTCTTAACAAAGGGGAGCGAGAACTATGTTTGAAATAGTTGATAAAAAAGCAGTCATGGATATCCGCGAGCGCATTGCAAAGGGGGAACATCCGCGACGAGAAATAATAAATTTTGTGAAAGCTGCACCTGTAGGAACCTTATTTGAAATTCATTTGCCACATCGTGGTGAACCGCTTATTGGCAGTTTACAATCATTAGGTATGAATGTAATTGTCAACGAAATTGAACCCATGCATTTTAGACTAATGGCAATAAAGTTAGATGAAATTAACTAATACCTGCGATCTGCTTAAGCCGGTGCAACTCTAGAATCTGTATTTGGCGGCGTCCGACCATGCTAATCAGCTTTTGCGACATGAACGACAACAACTTTCTGCTTACCGATTCTGGAGTTGTTCCAATATAACTAGCTAAATCCTTTTTTGTGATTGGCAAGGAAAAGGTCCCGTTCTTAGCAATCATTTTATCATGAAAGAGAATAAGTGCTCTTGCAAGCCGTTGTTCAACCTCTAGTAAACTTAGGAAACCAACCGACTCATCTGCTTCAAATAGCCTGTCGTTTACGGCCAGTAAGAATTGGTAAGACAACTCCGCGTTATTTTCCATTGTTTTAAGAAAGTCCTTTTTTTCGATATAACAAATAACCGTTTAAGATCCCACGGCTTCTGCATTCATATAGTGTTTTTCATTTTTTAATAATGAAAATAACCCAAAGAAGTCCCCAGGGAACAGCAATCTAACAATTTGTTCTTTCCCTTCTGGGGACATTTTTGTTAACTTGATCAGTCCTTCATTGACAACGAATAATGTTTCAGAATGTTCTCCTTCTCGAAAAATAAATTCTCCTTTCACAAAGCTTCTGCTTCTTGTTACCTTTTGCAGCTGTTGACGATCCGCTTCCTTCATTCCTTTAAAAACAGGTACGGATGTAATGCACGATGATTCCTGAGAGCAGCAATGGTTACAACACATTCTTAAGTCACTCCTCCACATTTCTATTAACTTGATAGTATCTGTTTTGATCAATCCTTGTAGTGATTTACATCAATTCTGCTTTTCTTGATATAGATCAATGTTAATGAGAACGATTCGCATTACAATAAAAAAAACAAGAGGTGATTGATTCGAATGAGTATCATGGAATTGGCATTGAATGAGGTCGCATGCTCAGGATGTATCGGGAAGATTAAAAGAGAGATGCAAAGAACCAATGGGATTGAAAAAGTAAAGATCATGTCCGGTAGTGGAAAAATCAAAATAAGCTTCAATGAAAATATTATTCATTCGGAGGAAATTAATCGTAATCTGTATAAAATGACTTTGCGAACATTTGATTAAAGGCTGCTCCTTGTGGGCAGTTTTTTTTTGAAAATAAAAACTATATTAAGAACGGAAAATTCGTTATAATATTAACGTTAAAGAACCAAGGATAAGAGGTTGTAATAATTTTCCCTTACAGATAAATAATAAACAAAAAGGGAGGGATTTTTTTTTGGAGCGCAATCAGGATAGTAAATTTGAAGAAACCTTTCTTCCAGTGACCTCAATCGGCAGTGGAGTTGGAATGGCAATTTTGCCTGATATTTATTGTTACACCGACAAAATCGTGAACCTAGTAGTTGTAGGCAACCCGAATGAGTCGGAGGATTTTGTTTTAATTGACACGGGCATGCCAAAGTCAGCAAATGAAATAATGGAAATGGTTGAAGAACGTTTTGGTGAGGGTGTCCTTCCTAAAGCAATCGTATTAACGCATGGACATTTTGACCATGTTGGATCTGTGGCTGAATTGTTGGAGGAATGGGAGATTCCGGTTTATGCACATGAGCTGGAAATTCCTTATTTGACTGGAAAGTTAGATTATCCGCCGGGTGACCCTAATGTTGATTGTGGACTTGTTGCAAAAATGTCGCCGATGTTCCCCAACCATGGAATTGATATTAGTGCGCATGTTCATATGCTTCCTGCAGATGGAACCGTTCCAAATATGCCTAATTGGAAGTGGGTACATACACCCGGGCATACGCCGGGACATATCTCCTTATTCCGTGAACAAGACCGGACACTGATTGCCGGAGATGCATTTGTGACGGTAAAACAAGAATCCCTTTATAAGGTAATGACGCAAACACAAGAGATTAGCGGTCCCCCAAAATATTATACAACTGACTGGGATGCTGCTTTTGAATCTGTAAAAAAGTTAGAGGCACTCAAGCCGCAAGTAGCAGTGACTGGTCATGGACTTCCGATGAGTGGGGAGGACCTAGCAGAAAATCTAAATTATTTAGTGGAGCATTTTGCTGAAATTGGCCGGCCTGACAGTGGGAAATATGTGAATTAGTAATTTCTGAAGAAACTAGGGCTGTTGACTCATGCAGCTCTTTCATATCACTTTCTCGTTCGTTTTTAAGAACAAAAGAAAAACTCTTTAGGTATCAGCATAAATATCATTAGAAATAATGGAGACTAATTGAACTAATTCATTTGAGGTGGAAATAATGAGACTCTGTTTCTTTTTACTAGTTGCTGGACTGTTGGATGCTGTTCTAACCCATTTTGGAATTGTTTCAGGTATTGTTGAAGAGGGAAATCCAATGATGAAGCTTGTAATTGAAAAAAGCTGGTCCTATTTTTACATCATAAAAATCTTTCTGCCCCTCTTGTTGCTTGGTTTGTTCTACTTGCGACCACTAAAAGGGTGGATTCGGACTCTTTTGGTTTCCACCTGTGTTCTTTATCTCTCCGTCTTGGTTTATCATATGGTGTGGATTGTCCTCTACTTTAATACTGCATCATGACTTTTCCTCTATTCCCAACTAGACACTCCAAGGTTATTCAGTTAGTATCAATACGATATGGAAAGACAAATAATAAGAAAAATGATTTTTATATAAAGGAGTTCAATATGTTAAATACCCTAAAACCATACTTGCAGGAAGCCTGGGAAAAGTCAGGATTTCAACAACCGACTTCCATTCAAGTTGCCGCTATTCCAATGATTCTTGAAGGCAAGAATTTAATTGCCGAGTCACCGACAGGTACTGGAAAAACGCTAGCATATTTGCTGCCATTGTTAGATAAAATGGACCCAAGTTTACAATCTCTCCAAGCGGTTGTGTTAGCTTCTTCGCAGGAGCTGGTGATGCAGGTCTATCAAGAATTTCAAAAATGGTCGGAAGGCAGCGGAATAAGGGGCACTTCAATTATCGGCGGAGCCAATATGAAACGCCAGCTTGAAAAATTAAAGAAACGCCCGCATGTTATTTTTGCAACACCTGGTCGTCTATTTGAACTGATCAAACAGAAAAAGGTGAAAATGCATGAAGTAAAATTGGTTGTTCTCGATGAGGGTGATCAATTACTTATTCACGAGCATCTTAATACAGTCCAAAACATTGTGAAATCAACCATGAGTGACCGCCAAGTTGTTTTGTTTTCTGCTACAATGAAACCGGCAACAGAGAAATTGGCAAAAGAAATGACGAAGGACCCGGAAGTTCTTCGCATCGAAAAGGATGAACTTGCTTCGTCTGGAGAAGTCGAGCATATTTATTTTTCATGTGATCCAAGAGATAAAATCAAGCTCCTCGAAAAAATCACGCGCTTAGAAAATAGTAGATCGCTTGCGTTTATTAATGATATTGGTGAAATTGAAGTATTTAAGGAAAAATTACATTTTAAAGATTTATCGATCGGAATCTTGCATAGCGACATGAAAAAGCTCGAAAGGCAGGCTGCATTAAAGTCTTTCCGTGATGGCAAAATGAACATGCTAATTGCTACAGATGTGGCGGCGAGAGGACTTGATATCCAAGGGGTTACCCATGTGGTCAATATTGATTCTCCGAAGGATATATCGCAATATGTGCACAGAGCTGGAAGAACAGGAAGAATGGGTGCAAATGGGATTGTAATCTCGCTTGTTACCGAAAGGGAAGAAAGAGAATTGAAACAGTATTGCCGTGAGTTAAACGTTCCGTTGCATAAAAGAGTGTTTTACAAAGGTCTGATTTCTGAAGAAGGACAAAGAGACCAGAAAATACGGAGATAATGTATGGTGGCTTGAAGAAGCTGCCATCATCGAGATTCAGGAAAAGTTTGGAAATGGCGAACTTACATCCAAAGAACTAGTATTATGAGCAAATGACTAAATTTAGAAAAAGCTCCAGTCCTCAAAAAAGAATAAGACTAATTATTTTCACTCATACTATCAATGTATTTCTCGAAAAAGGAGATGGTAGTGTGGGAAGACAGAAGCTTGGTAATCAAAATGCTCAGCGTAATAATAATCGCAAAAAACCAATGAGAGATAGTGAAGAACTGGTTGAATTTACAACTGGAGAAGCACTAAAACATAACCGTCCAAATAGTAAATAACAAAATGCGCCTCCTTCTTGAATAGGGAGGCGCATTTTTTTATGGGAAATCATCACATTTATAGATATCTTGTTAAACACGACGAAAATCACTCTTCTGCAAGTAATTTAAGTGCTTTTTTAGCGGGGCCCTCAATAACATCGCCTGAATAAGCATAACGTGAACCGTGGCACGGGCAATCCCAAGATTTTTCAGCATGATTCCATTCACACTCACAGCCAAGATGGGTGCAGGTGGTGTCGACAACATATAGTTTACCGTTTTCATCCTTATAACCGCCGGCCCTTTTTCCGTTATACATGACAACGGAGCCTTCACCCACCTGTAAATCATCTGCGGACTTATCCGTATACTCAAGTTTGCCTTTAATTAGATGTTTAGCCACATCTGCATTGGTTGTGATGACACTCTTTAAGTCGGGATCAGCTTGGAATCGGGACGGTGAATAGAGCTTCATATATGGGTTGTCCCTTTCCATAACATAATCGGTCAACAAGTGACCCGCGAGAATCCCTGTTGTCATCCCCCATTTTTTATAACCCGTGGCCACTAAAACATTCTCACGGCCTTCAGTATAATGTCCAATATATGGAAGTTTGTCTAGTGTAACCATATCCTGGGCAGACCAGCGATAATCGTACTCCTTAATCCCAAAAACCTCTTCAGCAAACGTTTCGAGTGCTTCATAATGCTTCAGCGTGTCCATTCCTTGCCCCGTTTTATGATTTTCACCACCGATGATCAATAACTTTTCCTTTTCCCCATTAAGCGGTGTATAACGAATCGATCGAGGTGGGTTATCGGCGCTGATATACATGCCACCAGGGTAGTCCTTATCTGTTTTTATCCCGATTGCGTAAGACCTGCTCGCATACATTCTCGCAAAGTAAAGCCCTGGTTTATCATAAAAAGGGAAATGGGAGGCAATAATCACATGCTTGCATGATACTCTTTGTCCAGACTTAGTAACAACTTTTGGTTCCGTATCATCGTCCTCAATGTCTGAAGCGACTGTATTCTCATAAACAGAACAGCCCGCCTTAACCGCATCATCTAATAGTGCTTTTAGAAATTTAAGCGGATGATATTGCGCTTGATTGCGCATCATGAGAGCGCCTTTTGCAGGAATATTAAAGGGGATCGTATCCTTTAAAGCCCCATCGATTTCTAGACTTTTATACGCTTCCCATTCCGTTTTAAGCTTGTCGACATACTCATCCGTCGTTGCATAAACATAGGCGTCTTGCTTACTGAAATCACAATCAATTCCTTTTTCCTCCACGCAGCTTTCGACAAATCGAATGGCATTCATATGTGATTCATAATAAAGCCTTGCTTTTTCTATTCCAAAATGATTTATTAATTCATCATAAATAATGCTATGCTGTGCCGTTAATTTTGCAGTTGTGTGGCCAGTAGTCCCATTCAAGACACCACCTGCTTCTAAGAGGGCCACCTTTAAGCCTTCCTTTGACAGCAAATAGGCAGCGGTAATTCCAGATATCCCGGCACCAACAATCGCAACATCCACAGAAAGATCTTGTTCTAATGAATTAAAAGGAGGTAATTCTATTTCACGCCAATACGTTTTTGGGAATTTTGGGATTTTTTCAGAAGAACTCATATATACTCCTCCAGCCTAAAAAAATGACATCAAATTTAATTTTTCCAAAAGTGATAAAATTAATGTAGGTATGGAAATATTTCCTTAGTCGCAAAAAAAGAACCTTGCTTTATGCATGGTTCTTCCCGTTATATATTAAGAGGTTTAATAATGACGATCCCGTGGTCTACAGAATCTGAATTAACTTAGCAAGATGCCGACGCATATGACAAACCTTAAACTTGGCTTTGACTGAATAAGAAAGAATCATTCCTCTTTATCAATTTTTAATGGATCAATACGGGTAGAGTCTTCAGTATTTAAGGCGCTTCTGACGAAATGGAAAAATGTTCCTCCAATACAGCCGAGAAATAAGACAAAACCAATCGTTGTGACCCACCAAATAGCAGACATTGTATTCCCCCTTTGTCTAGCTTAAGTATTAACTTCTTAAGCTTTACTAAAAATATATGCATAAGGGGGGAGGATTTTTCCAATGAATCACAGAGGGAAATATACTATTTTGTTTTAGTCTTTTTTCTTAAGTGCGGCATAGTAGTCAACTTTTTTGATATTGACGCCGACAAAGGTTTCGATAATCGACTGACCGCCGGCAATCGAGAGAATTAAAATAACCACAAAGGTAATACGCGGAAAGAGCAAATAGGCTCCCCCAAGTAAAACAGCGCTCCAAACACCAGCACACCAATAACATTTCAATAAATAACCAAACATCGATGTTGGAACTTCCTTGGTTTCCACTCCATCGGCCGTTTCTACTTTTATTTTCTTAACAAAAGGTTTACGGATAAATTCAGTAATTTTATCAAAGACAATTAAATGAGTTAAACGGTAGCTAGCTAGAATTAACATGATATAGGTCATCCATGATATATCTTCCACGTCTTCAATCCTCCAAAATCCACTTGGTCTCTCCCTAATGGACAGCTCCATTTTATTTTTCATTTCCCTGTATATTTTGAGCCTGAAATCAAAATTATATATTCGGAGGAGGCGAAAAAATGAAAAAATCTTTTTGGTTTAGTTTTCTGTTTTTATTATCACTATTCTGTATTCCAAGTGTGTCTTTTGCCCAGCAAATTTACACCGTTCAGCCGGGGGACACACTTTGGAAAATCGCAGTTAGGTATCAAGTTGGAATTTCCGAAATTATTTCGGCAAACCGGCAATTTTCGAATCCAAATTTGATTTATCCTGGTCAAAAGGTAACCATCCCGAGTTTCGATGCTGTAAAAAGTACTGAAAGCCAGGTAATCCAGTTAACCAATCAGGAGCGTGCAAAAAATGGTTTGAAGGCATTAACACCTGATTGGGAGCTCTCAAGGGTCGCTCGTTATAAAGCCAATGACATGAGAGATAAAAACTATTTCAGTCATACCAGTCCGACCTATGGCAGTCCGTTTGCTATGATGAAAAGCTTTGGGATTTCCTACCGTTCAGCTGCTGAAAACATTGCTGCAGGGCAAACGACGCCGGCTTCAGTCGTTCAAGCTTGGATGAATAGCTCCGGTCACAGGGCAAATATTTTAAGCACGAGATCTACCTATATTGGGGTTGGCTACGCACAGGGTGGCTCACAAAGACACTATTGGGTACAGATGTTTATTTCTAAGTAAGACAAAAGGGTCAGTTTCTTAAGCATTTCGCTTAGGGGCTGACCCTTTCTACGTCTTAGGACCGATATGAAAATCAAGCTCAAGCGCAATTATGATAAACAATGAAAAGAGGTAAGATGAAATCAAGATAAAGAAAGGAGCAAAACAAAATGAAAAAATTTGGTTTACTGTTATCAGGTGGAATTGCAGCGATGATCTTGCTTTCCACAATTGGTCCAATGGTGGGGTTACTCGTCAGCTTAGCACTCCTATACTTCATATTCAAACAGTTCTTAAAAGCTGAATCGACAGGAGGAAAAATTGGGCTTGGGATCATTGGATTCATTGTCCTCATCGCATCGATTCATAACGCTCCAGCAATTATAGGGGTTGCAGCAGCTTATGTGTTATACCTTGTTTATAAAAAATGGAATGAGAAAAAGCACACAACCGTGAAGGAAGAAAATGACCCATTTGTTAATTTTGAAAAACAGTGGAATGAATTGAAAAATTATTAAGAAATAAAGGAGAGAATGAACATGACAAACTTATTCACAAGAATTAAAAACACGATTACAGCAGATTTACACCAGGCACTTGATCAAAAAGATAAACAAAATCCAATTGCTTTATTAAATCAATACCTACGCCAGTGTGAGCAAGAAACAGAGAAAGTTAGAAAGCTATTAGAACGTCAATACACACTGAAAGATGAATTTACAAGAGAATATCAGCAAGCTTCCCAGTTAGCTGAAAAAAGAAAGTATCAAGCTGAAATTGCTTCTAAAGCAGGCGAATCAGAACTTTATCAGTTTGCTTCAGCAGAGCATCAGCAATATGCAGACCGTGCAAGCCGCTTGAGTGCATCACTTGAACAAGTAAAGAGTCAACTAGTAGAATTAGAAAGAAAGTATGAAGAAATGAAGCACAAGCTAAAAGATATGCACCTAAGACGGATGGAATTAATGGGCCGTGAAAATGTAACACGAGCGAACCTCCAAATCAACCAGGTGCTTGATTCTAATACGTATTCAGATAAATCCTACTCGAAGTTTAAAGATATTGAAAACTATCTTGACCGCTTAGAGCATCAAGTGAATAGCTCATACTACCGTAATACAATCGATGCTCGTGTCGCACAACTAGAAAAAGAAATGAAATTGGAAGAAAGCAAGTCCATTTAAATACAAAACATGATATGCTAAATAAAAAAGCGGAAGCGCCCCTAGGCGCTGGAGCTAGACACTAAAGGCGTAGGATTTCTGCGCCTTTTGGCCATAAACAATAATAATACAAACTATAAAAGAGTTATCCAGATGGTTATAAGGGAGGGTGGACCATGTTTAAAAATACTAAAAATGATTATATAGGCTGGCTGGTCATTATCGGTGCGATCATTTTAGTCATGGAAATACTATTTTTTAACAGTGGGCTAATTTTCTCTCTTTTTATCTCTGGAGGCATGATTTACCTCGGCCGCAAACGAGCGGGGAAAAAGAAGGGGAAAATACTTTTTATCGGCGGGATTATTTTCTTAGTCCTTAGTCTCTTAAATATGATGACGTTTAAGTTTTTACTAGTCGCGATATTACTGCACTTTTTTATTCAATTTTTAAATGCCAAAAAGAAACCTAAGAAAATCTCACCTGAAATCACGGGAATCGAACCAACCTCCCATGAAGAAACAGTCATAAAGTCAGAACCTTTGTTTGAAAATATCGTCCTTGGCCAGCAAAAAACCCCCCCGGGTGCCTACGAATGGAATGATGTAAATATCCAGGCAGGGATCGGTGATACCATTATTGATCTGAGCTTTACGATGCTGCCTAAAGGGGAAACGGTTATCTTTATTCGCAATCTGATTGGGAATATTCAAATCCTTGTTCCTTATGATATTGATGTTAGTGTCCAGCATTCATGCATCATGGGTTCAACGACTGTTTTCGAGCACCACGACTCTAAACTTTTCAATCGAGTATTACACCTAAAAACAGCAGGATATGAGACAGCTGAACACAAAGTGAAAATTTTCACCTCGCTCATGGTTGGAAATTTAGAGGTGAGCCGGATATGAGCACAACCCAGCGAAAAATTTTCTGGAGTGTTGGCTTTTCCTTTTTCCTTGCGATTATTGTCAGTGCCATTTTTATCTTCGTTTTCCCACTAAGCAGTTGGGCGGAATTGTGGAGTAAACATTTCATGAATGTTCCGTTTGTAATCTTTATCCCTGCCTTTAGCATTGCCGTTGGGATTCTCTTAGGTGCCGTCTCTGGGGTGTTTTGGAGAAGGCAGTTTCTATCCATTGAACACTCCTTGCATCTATTAGAGGAAGGAAAACAAATAGAAGTAGTTAAGGAGAAACCTGCTATCTCAGAAATGCAGCTCATTGCAAACCGAATTGAGAAAATCGGCAAACAAATGTCCGAACAAGCGAAGCTTTCGCAGCGATTAGCCACTGAAAAAGTGGAAGACCTAGAAGGAAGAATCCAAGAAATTATTGAACAGGAACGGAACCGTTTGGCCCGTGAACTGCATGATTCTGTCAGTCAGCAATTATTTGCTGCTTCGATGATGATGTCAGCAATCAACGAAACTAAACAGCAATCACCAGTAGAAAATGACCGCGAAGCGAAACAATTGAAATTAGTCGAAGAAATGATTCACCAATCACAGTTGGAAATGCGTGCCCTGCTTTTACATTTACGGCCCGTTGCCTTAAAAAATAAAACACTTCAAGAAGGAATTGAAGAGCTATTAATCGAATTATCACAAAAGGTTGAGATGAATATTAAATGGAAGACAGAGGTTTTTCCGTTAGATAAAGGAGTAGAGGATCATCTTTTCCGTATACTCCAAGAGTCGATCTCAAATACGTTAAGACATTCGAAAGCCAATAAACTCGAAGTTCTGATGGTAAAACGGGATGATCTAGTCATCTTAAGGATTATTGATGACGGAATAGGTTTTGATGTAAACGAGATGAAAGCAGGTTCCTATGGAATGCAAAATATGCATGAGCGTGCAGTAGAAGTAGGCGGCACGTTAAAAGTGGTTAGTGTAAAAAATCAAGGAACAAGGCTGGAAGTGAAGGTTCCGGTGATGATTAATGGAGATGGTGCCAATGATTAGAGTCGTATTTGTTGATGATCATGAAATGGTTAGAATCGGAGTTTCTTCTTATTTATCAGCGCAGCCAGACATTGAGGTAGTTGGAGAAGCTGACGATGGAAAAAAAGGTGTGGAGCTTGCCCTCGAACTTCGCCCTGATATCATTCTAATGGATTTAGTAATGAAGGAAATGGACGGGATTGAAGCCACAAAGCAAATCATTGAACAGTGGCCGGAAGCAAAGGTCATTATCGTGACAAGCTTTTTGGACGATGAAAAAGTTTATCCTGCACTTGAAGCAGGGGCAACCAGCTACATGCTGAAGACCTCTAAAGCGGGTGAAATTGCGAATGCAGTCCGTGCTACATACCATGGACAATCAGTCCTTGAACCGGAAGTAACCGGAAAAATGATGGTAAAAATGCGCCAAAAAAATACACATATGCCACACGAAGACCTTACCACCCGTGAAATTGAAATATTATTATTAATGGCAGAAGGCAAAACCAATCAAGACATTGCTGATGAGTTATTTATTGCCCTCAAAACCGTCAAAACCCATGTCAGTAATATTTTGAGTAAGTTGAACGTCCAAGATAGAACGCAAGCGGTCATTTATGCATTTAAGCATTCATTAATTAAATAAATCTCTAAGACTTTCCTAAAAAGGAAGGTTCAGACTGTCGACAAATCC
>NZ_JAGGQR010000004.1:0-175280 GCF_018613205.1 Bacillus sp. ISL-46 | reverse complement strand
CCCAGTCTTACAGGCAGGTTGCCCACGTGTTACTCACCCGTCCGCCGCTAATCAACAGGAGCAAGCTCCTATTGATTCGCTCGACTTGCATGTATTAGGCACGCCGCCAGCGTTCGTCCTGAGCCAGGATCAAACTCTCCAAGAAAGTTGATTAGCTCATTTTGTTACGTTGGCTTAGTTTCGTAATTGAAACTAAAATTTTTGTTTGTTTGCACGATTTTGTTTGTTTAGTTTTCAAAGGACAATTTCTCTATCGCCCGTAAGCGACTTAATTAATATACCATCTGTAAAAATTAAAGTCAACAGTTTTTCTATCTTTTTTTACTATGAACAATATAATAACTCTTTCTTACTATTACATCTCTATTTTAGAATTCATGGACATAAGAAAAGGAGCACATTTATTGTGTGCCCCCTCTACTTTTTTATTCTACATCCTCGTTTGTTTCAACCTCATGATTTTCTTCAGGAGAGACTCCTTCAGCTTCATTTGAATCATTTTCAAGGATTTCTTCCTCTTCTTCTTCTTCTTCTTTCTCTACTTTTGCCACAGTGGCAACATATTCATCTTCGCTTTCCTTCATACTAATAAGCTTAACACCTTGAGTATTTCGTCCCATTTTGGAAATACTGCCAACATCCATTCGGATGAGGACACCACCTGTGGTAATAAGCATCAGGTCCTCTTCACCTGTTACCGCACGCATCGAAACAAGGTCGCCATTTTTTTCTGTAACGTGGCAGGTTTTAATCCCTTTACCGCCTCTGCCTTGGATCCGGTATTCTTCCGCTTTGGTACGTTTACCGTAACCATTTTTCGTTACAATTAACACATCATTCGTTTCCTCTAATACTTCCATTCCGACAACTTCATCGTCACTATCGAGCGTAATGCCTTTCACACCAGTGGCTGTTCGTCCCATTGATCGAACATCCGTTTCCGGGAAACGAATCAGCATACCCTTCTTCGTACCGATAATCATATGCTTTGTGCCATCAGTTAAGCGGGCAGAGATTAGTTCATCCCCTTCACGCAAACTTAGAGCAATTAGGCCGTTGTTGCGGATATGTGCAAACGATGTTAACGGAGACCGTTTTGAAATCCCTTCTTTAGTCGTAAAGAATAAGAACCAATCATCTACAAATTCCTCAACGGGAATGATTGCATTGACCCATTCTCCCTTTTCGACACCAAGGAGATTGATAATTGGTATCCCTTTCGCTGTTCGGCTGTATTCAGGGATTTCATATCCTTTAGAACGGTATACCTTCCCTTTATTTGTAAAGAAAAGGATCGTATCATGTGTTGAAGTGGTGATCAAGTGTTCAACAAAGTCATCCTCGTTTGTACCCATTCCTTGGATTCCCCGTCCGCCTCGTCTTTGGGCACGATAGGTGGAAACAGGGAGACGTTTAACATAACCGTTATGGGTTAAAGAAATGACGATATTCTCACGAGGAATTAGATCTTCATCCTCAATATTTTCAATTCCGCCTGTCACAATTTCTGTACGGCGCTTGTCATTGAAACGTTCTTTTATTTCAGTCATTTCCTCACGGATAATTTCAAGGACCTTTTCCTCATCCGCTAAAATTGCCTTTAACTCAGCAATAAGTGCCATGAGGGCCTGATATTCATCCTCAATCTTTTCTCTTTCCAAGCCTGTTAAACGTTGCAAACGCATATCAAGAATTGCCTGGGCTTGTTTTTCAGAGAGGTTAAATTCTGTCATTAAGCCTTCGCGGGCAATATCAGTTGTTTGCGAGTTACGGATAAGCGTAATGACAGCGTCTAAATTGTCGAGTGCAATTCTTAATCCTTCTAGAATATGGGCACGTGCTTCTGCCTTACGTAATTCAAACTCAGTTCTTCTGCGAATAACGACTTTTTGATGATCTAAGTAATGAACTAAGCATTGCTTAAGAGTCAATACCTTCGGATGTCCATTTACGAGGGCCAGTGTGTTAATTCCAAAGCTAGTTTGAAGAGCTGTATGTTTATATAAATTATTTAAAAGGACATTGGCATTCGCGTCTTTACGAACCTCAATAACAATCCGCATACCTTTACGATCGGATTCATCTCTGAGGTCTGTAATGCCTTCAACTTTTTTATCGCGCGCTAATTCAGCGATTTTTTCAACTAATCTCGCTTTATTTACTTGGTATGGTAATTCATTAACAATGATAACTTCTTTACCATTTGCTTTTTGTTCGATTACTACTTTAGCACGAACAGTTATTGATCCTCTGCCTGTTTCATACGCCTTACGAATACCGCTCCTGCCCAAAATGATTCCGCCTGTTGGGAAATCTGGACCAGGGATAATTTCCATGAGCTCTTGCGTCGTAATTTCAGGGTCATGACTAATTGCCAAGACTCCATCTATAACTTCTCCAAGCTGGTGTGGCGGGATATTGGTAGCCATACCAACTGCAATTCCCGTTGTACCGTTTACTAAAAGGTTAGGGAATCTTGCTGGGAGAACAACCGGCTCCCTTTCTTCACCATCATAGTTATCTTGATAATCAATCGTATCTTTGTTTATATCTCTTAATAATTCCATTGAGATTTTAGACATTCTCGACTCTGTATAACGCATTGCTGCCGCCGCGTCACCATCGACAGAGCCAAAGTTTCCATGTCCATCTACAAGCATATAACGATAGTTAAAGTCTTGTGCCATCCGAACCATCGTTTCATATACGGCAGAGTCACCATGCGGGTGATACTTACCGATTACATCCCCAACGATACGGGCTGATTTTTTATATGGTTTGTCTGAATGCATGCCAAGATCATGCATAGCATATAGAATACGGCGATGAACTGGTTTTAACCCATCCCGAACATCTGGGAGGGCACGAGAAACGATAACACTCATCGCATAGTCAAGGAAGGAAGTTTTCATTTCTTGACTAATATTAATATCTTTTATTTGAGGATTTGGTGTGTCAGCCATACTTGTTACCTCCTTTCACCTTTTCTTTAAATATCTAAATTCTTCACGTACTGCGCATTTGCTTCAATAAAATTACGGCGTGGTTCTACTTTTTCACCCATTAACATATCAAAAGTTTCATCCGCTTCAATAGCGTCATCAAGATTAACCTGAAGCATACTTCGTCTAGCAGGATCCATGGTTGTTTCCCATAATTGCTCAGGGTTCATCTCTCCCAAACCTTTGTAACGCTGAATATTAGGCTTCGGTGTACTTGGAAGCTCCGCGAATATCCGGTCAAGTTCTTTGTCATCATAGGCATATTCAATTCGTTTACCTTGTTGGACTTTATATAGCGGCGGCTGAGCAATATAGATATAACCAGCCTCTAACAGTTGTCTCATATAACGATAAAAGAACGTCAAAATAAGTGTTCTAATATGTGCACCATCAACATCGGCATCCGTCATGATAACGACTTTATGATAACGAGCCTTAGAAATATCAAATTCTTCCCCAATTCCCGTTCCAATCGCCGTGATCATTGCCCTAACTTCATTGTTAGAAAGAATTTTATCAAGACGAGCTTTCTCAACATTAAGGATTTTCCCTTTTAACGGCAAAATGGCTTGGAAATGACGGTCACGTCCTTGCTTCGCTGAACCACCGGCAGAATCACCCTCAACGATATAAATTTCACTTTCCGCAGGATCTTTCGATGAACAGTCAGCTAATTTTCCAGGTAAACTGGAAACCTCTAAGGCACTTTTCCGGCGTGTTAATTCCCTTGCTTTCTTAGCAGCTAGTCTTGCACGTGCGGCCATTAAACCTTTATCAACAATTTTTCTAGCTACGGTTGGGTTTTCTAATAGAAACTTATCGAAAGTACTGGCAAAAACAGTATCCGTAATTGCTCTGACTTCAGAGTTTCCAAGCTTTGTCTTTGTTTGACCTTCAAATTGGGGATCAGGATGTTTAATGGAGACAATTGCTGTTATACCTTCACGAACATCTTCACCAGAAAGATTGGTATCATTCTCTTTGATTAAGCTATTTTTCCGAGCGTAATCATTTATAACCCTTGTTAACGCCGTTTTAAAACCGGATTCATGCGTTCCACCTTCATAGGTGTGGATATTATTTGCGAAAGAGTAAATGTTATCTGTATACCCTTCGTTATATTGGAGTGCGACTTCAACACTAATGCCGTCACGCTCTCCTTCCATGTAAATCGGTTCTTCATGAACCACTTCTTTAGTGCGGTTTAAATGCTCAACATACGATTTAATTCCGCCTTCGTAGTAGTATTCATTGCGTTTATTTTCAACACGCTTATCCACAATCGTGATTTTTATTCCTCTGTTTAGGAAGGCAAGTTCGCGAAGGCGAGTGGCAAGAATGTCATATTCATAGACCAATGTTTCAGTAAAAATCTCACCATCTGGTTTAAAGTGCGTAACTGTACCTGTGATATCAGTTGTTCCAATGACCTCTAATTCTTGAACTACCGCGCCGCGTTCAAATTTGATTGAGTAAATTTGACCATCCCTGTGTACATATACTTCAAGTTCCGTGGAAAGGGCATTAACTACTGACGCACCAACACCATGCAGTCCTCCGGATACCTTATATCCTCCGCCGCCGAATTTACCGCCGGCGTGCAGCACAGTCATAATGACTTCAACCGCTGGTCTACCCATTTTTTCCTGAATTCCGACTGGGATTCCACGGCCATTATCCTTTACCGTGATGCTGTTGTCTTCTTCAATAATGACATTGATTTCATCACAGAAACCAGCCAGCGCCTCGTCAATACTGTTATCAACAATTTCCCAAACAAGATGATGAAGACCTTTACCACTTGTTGAACCAATATACATACCGGGTCTTTTTCGAACAGCTTCAAGTCCTTCAAGAACCTGTATCTGATCCGCACCATATGCTTCTTCGACTGCTTTTTGTTCCAAAGTCATGCTTGTTCACCTGCACCTTCTGACAAAAATATATCTATATCGTTAATTAAAAAATAAATAAATATCAAAATTCATGTATATTCATTTGAGTTGATCGTTTCTTTAAAGTTCCTGAAGAAATCGGGGATAAGTAAACATTGTCATATGTAATAATGACTGATTTAAAGGGGTTTTTCGACAGATTGATTACCTTTTCTTTACGTTGACTGATGAACTCCTCTACAAGCGGCGAGTTGTTTGCACTCTCTTTATCCAAGATAGAAATAATATCTCTTGCCCTAATATTAATATCTTCCCCGATATGGATATACATGGTTCACCTCAATTAATTTTCTTTATGACACCAGCTTCAACGATAAACGTGGAAGCTTCCCTTAATGTTTGATGGTCAATACCCTCGACACTTGTGGTAGTCACGAAGGTTTGAACTCTTCCTTGGATGGTATTAAGCAAGTGAGACTGCCGATAGTCATCTAATTCCGATAAAACATCATCTAGCAGTAAAATGGGATATTCACCAATTTCAGCAGAAATTAATTCAATTTCAGCAAGCTTTACTGAAAGTGCTGTGGTACGCTGCTGACCTTGTGATCCAAATGTTTGAACGTCTCTACCGTTCACATAAAAAAGCAGATCATCACGATGGGGACCGAAAAGCGTAGTACCTCGCTCAATTTCCCTTGTTCTAACCTTGCTGAATTTTTCTTCAAAGCATGCTATCATCTTCGACAAATTTTGAGCTTCTAATACCTCTACTGACGGTTTATAGGTAATTTCGAGCGTTTCCAAGCCTCTTGAAATCCCTTGATGAATCGGTTTTGCCCAATTCTGAAGTAAGCGCAGGAATTCAAACCTTTTCGCCACAATTTTCACAGCCATCTGGATAAATTGTTCCGTTAATATCTCAAGCATGGTCTGATCGGTCTGTTTTCTGATCTGTAACATTTTCAAAAAATGATTACGCTGCTGGAGAATTTTTTGATATTGACTCATATCATGTAAATAAATGGGCGATACCTGTCCAATTTCCATATCAATAAATCGCCTTCGGACCTGCGGGCTGCCTTTCACTAAGTTAAGGTCCTCAGGAGCAAACATAACCACATTCATATTGCCTACATATTGACTTAATTTTTGCTGCTCAATATGGTTGCATTTTGCTTTTTTGCCCTTTTTAGAAATAATTAATTGCAGCGGCAATGAGCTGTGTTGTTTTTGAACCCTACCCTCTATTTTAGCATACTCTTGGTCCCAGCGAATAAGTTCTTTATCATTGGAGGTTCGGTGCGACTTCGCCATGGCCAAAACATAAATAGATTCCATGACGTTTGTTTTACCTTGGGCGTTTTCACCCAGGATGACATTTACTTTATTTTCAAATTCTACGAACAATTCTTCGTAGTTTCGATAATTTGTTAGCGCTAATTTTTCGATATACATGCAAACGACATCCTTTAGCCTTGCTACTCGGTAATTATTTTGATAATTACTCGGTAATCACAAACTCACCAAAACCAGCAATTTGGATTTTGTCACCGGTGCGCAGCTTTCTTCCTCTTCTTTGATCTTGTTCGCCATTAATCAATATATCATGTTCACTTAAAAACCATTTTGCCATGCCGCCTGATTGTATTACTTCAGCCAATTTAAGAAATTGACCCAGCGTAATAAATTCAGTATTGATCTTAATTTTTTCAGGCAAATCGTCACCCTCATTTCTAAAATGGTCTCAATACTTTATTTTACTAAATATTTCACAGAGATACAAAGGAAACTAAAAGAAAGCCACCAATGTGTGGTGGCATATGGGTTTAGGCTCTATAAATTTAGTATGTTCGAACGGGTAATATTAATTGCAAAATCGTTTCATCATGAAGCGGGCGAATGACGAACGGGCGCATGGCTCCAGTAAAGCTTACCCTAACATCTGTTCCTTCAAGCGCCTTTAATGCATCCATCATATATTTGGCACTAAAAGAAATCTTTAATTCTTCACCCTCGATGGCTTCGCTTTGAATTTCCTCGACTACCTTCCCAACCTCAGGAGTATTTGAAGAAATTTCAATAATTCCGCCTTCAATTGTCGAAAATTTGACAACATTGTTTCTGCCTTCTCTTGCTAATAATGAGGCCCGATCAATCGCATGTAAAAATTCCTTTGTATTTACCGTCACATCCGTTTTACTTTCATTGGGAATTAAACGAGAGGTATCCGGATAATTTCCTTCTAACAATCTGGAGAAAAATAATAAGTGCTTCGCTTTAAATAATATTTGATTCTCGGTAATAACAATATCAATTAAGTCATGGCTGTCATCAATAATCTTACTCAACTCATTCAAGCTTTTCCCTGGAATGACCACATTATAATTTTCGTTGTTCGCTATTTCGATCTTCGCCTTTCGAAGCGCGAGCCGGTGACTATCTGTTGCAATACAGTTTAGTTCCCCGTTTTCAACCTTCCAGTTTACACCTGTCAAGATGGGGCGTGTTTCTGAGGAGGACACTGCAAAATGAGTTTGGCGAATCATCGCTTTTAAAAGATCTGTTGCAATATGAAATTTATTATTTTCTTCGATCTGTGGAAGGTGAGGATACTCTTCAGCATCCAGGCCAATCAAGTTAAATTCAGATTTTCCAGAACGAATGACCGTTTGAAGCGAGCCTAAGACTTCAATTTCAACCGAATCAGTCGGGAGCTTTTTGACAATTTCACTAAATACCTTTGCTTGGAGAACGATCGCTCCTGCTTGTTTCAATTCAATAATTTCATCACCAGCATCCTCTTTTGGAATAAAGGATTCAATGGAAATATCGGAATCACTTCCTGTTAGGGTAACACCTTCTGATGTAGCTGTGATTTTAATTCCGGTTAAGATAGGGATTGTTGTTCTTGAAGTAACAGCCTTCATAACGTCTTGAACACTCTGAACTAACCGATCTCTTTGGATGATAAATTTCATCGCATGTATTCCTCCGTTTTAAGCATATTTTTTATAGCTATAACATAATATATTTTTTTAAAAAAAGAGTAGAAGTACTAGTAGGGCCTGTTGATATGTGGATAACTGGATTATTTCAACGGAAACACAGCCTATCCACATGTGGACAGACTGTGTGTAAATGCAAAGAAGTTATTCACATATTTGAAAGAAAAAAACACCAATAACTGCCTAAACTTTTAATAGTTCATGCAGTTCTTTCATTTGCCTTTGCAGCTGGGCATCGGTCTGAAGAAGTTTGGAAATTTTCTCATGTGCATGTATGACAGTCGTATGATCGCGGCCCCCAAATTCTTCTCCTATTTTTGGCAAAGAATAATCGGTTAATTCCCGTGATAGGTACATCGCAATTTGTCTAGGAAAGGCAAGCGACTTTGTCCGCTTTTTTGCCTTAAAGTCCTCGAGTTTTATACTAAAGAGTTCCCCGACTGTCTTCTGAATATCCAGAATGGTTATTACTTTAGGCTTTGAACTTGGAATAATATCTTTTAATGCCTCTGCTGCTAAATTAGCATTAATATCTTTATTGATTAAGGAAGAATAGGCGACCACTCGGATCAGTGCTCCTTCTAGCTCCCGGATGTTTGTATCAATTTGATTGGCGATATAAAGCATAACCTCGTTAGGTATATCTAATCCTTCAGCTCTAGCTTTTTTGCGAAGAATGGCAATTCTCGTTTCCAAATCGGGCGGTGTAATATCTGTAATCAATCCCCATTCAAACCGTGACCTGAGCCGGTCCTCTAACGTTGGAATTTCTCTAGGCGGCCGGTCGCTGGAGATAATAATCTGTTTGCTTTCCTCATGAAGAGCATTAAAGGTATGAAAAAATTCTTCTTGTGTTGATTCTTTTCCAGCTAAAAATTGAATATCATCTATAAGTAAAATATCGACATTTCGATATTTATTGCGGAAACTCTCTGCTTTATTATCACGAATCGAGTTAATAAATTCATTTGTAAATTTTTCAGATGATAAATAAACCACTTTTGCTGCAGGGTTATGATCTAAGACATAATGGCCAATTGCATGCATTAAGTGCGTTTTCCCTAATCCAACTCCTCCATAAATAAAGAGGGGATTGTATGCTTTGGCTGGTGCTTCGGCAACTGCCAGTGATGCAGCGTGGGCAAAACGGTTGCCTGAGCCAATAACAAACGTATCAAAAGTGTATTTCTGATTTAAAATACCCTGAGGAAATTCCCCATGGTCATCGTCCTTTTTTACCTTTTTTGGTGGCAGCAGGACATCACTTTCTGACTCGTTTTGATTTTGCGGAATGATAAACTTAACAGAAAGCTCTTCTCCGGTAATTTCATAGAGGATCCCAGAGATTAGCTGCGAATAACGCTCTTCCAGCCAATCACGAGCAAACTCATTGGGAGCAGTGATGATTAGCAAATCGCCTTGAAGGGAATGGGCCTTTGTGGACTTAAGCCAGGTATCAAAGCTTGGTTTGCTTATTTTTTTTTCTATATTGGCTAATGCAGCATGCCAAAGATCCGCAATATTTTCCAAATAATATCCCTCCTTTGTTGTGTTTTTTTTTATAAAATAACGCGCTTTTCGTAATTATACCGTCAGTACAACCTATTAATTTATAAATATACGAAATAGTGAATGTGGATAATAAATAATAAGGAAGTAAAATGGAGTTTCGACAATATCCACCTCTTGTGGACAACTTTCTGCAGTACCCTCGGATAAACTATCCACATGATATCCACAATTTGTGGATAACGTATTGTTGTGGATAAAGTTATTCAGAGTGAAAACACAAATATGATATCAAATTATTGCTTGATATGCAATGCCTTTTCGCAGTTTATCCACAACTGTAACAATATGTGCACAGTAATTGTCCACAAGTAGATATTTTGTGCAAAACCTGTCAATATCTTGTGTAGAATGTGAAAAAAATGTCGAAAATTTATCCACAGGATATTCGTACCTTCCAGGAGAAAGGGCTGGATGAATTATGGGAGTAAAAATAAGAATTCCACTTTCATGGTTAAGATCATTTCTTATAGCTATAGAATTTCTGGAAATTAGCAAATTCATGTTCAATAAAATTTGGAAATGGAAACAATAGTGAAGAGTAGTTGACAATTTTATGGTGAGGTCTTTATAATAAGTAAGACTGTCATTTAAACTTGATAGCTATTCCTCAGGGAGGTGTCATATAATGAAAAGAACATATCAACCAAATAGCCGTAAACACAGTAAAGTTCATGGCTTCCGTAGTCGTATGAGCTCAGCTAATGGCCGTAAGGTTCTAGCTCGTCGTCGTCTAAAGGGAAGAAAAGTATTATCAGCATAGACCACTGCAAAGTCAGTGGTCTTTTTTCTAATCCGACTGAAGGTGTTTTTATGAAAAAAGAGCTGCGTATTAAAAAAAATAAAGAATTTCAAGCGGCATTTCAAAAGGGCCAATCATTTGCAAATAGGCAGTTTGTCGTCTATTCATTAAAAAAAGAGGGACAAGACTATTTTCGAATTGGCCTGTCGGTGAGTAAGAAGATTGGAAATGCTGTGACAAGGAACAGAATTAAAAGGTATGTAAGACAATCCATTTTTGAACTGAACGAACAGTTAGCACCAGGGAATGATTACGTGATTATTGCCAGGAAACCAGCAGCTGAAATGGATTTTTTTGAGGTGAAAAAAAGTTTAACCCATGTACTTAAAGTTGGGAAGGTTTTGAAAAAGTGACTTTAAGGACATAATTTGCAAAGGAATTCGTTGAATATTTATATCCTATTGAAGACAATTCCTTTGCCTAAGTGCTAAAATACCTTTGAAATCATCCAAAATAAATTGTACATAGATTTGATTCTAAACTGTTCATTATCTTTATTGTAAGGAGGAAAATTTGGTTGAAAAAACGAATATTACTAGGTATTGGTTTACTTTCTGTATTTATGTTCCTGACAGGATGCAGTGAAATTAAGAAGCCAATCACATCGGAGAGTTCAGGCTTTTGGAATGAGTACATTGTCTATCCTTTATCCTGGTTGATCAAAGAAGGGGCGCTTATTCTCGGGGGCAGTTTTGGGTTATCAATTATTGTCGTAACTATCCTGATCCGCCTTGCGATTTTGCCGCTAATGATCAAGCAGACAAGAAGTTCAAAAGCGATGCAGGCATTGCAGCCAGAAATGGCCGAACTGAAAAAGAAATATAGTTCTAAAGATCAAAAAACACAGCAAAAGCTGCAACAGGAAACCATGGCACTTTTTTCAAAACATGGTGTAAATCCAATGGCTGGCTGTTTTCCATTAATTGTACAAATGCCAATTTTAATTGGTTTTTACCATGCCATCTCACGAACAAGGGAAATTGCAAACGATAATTTCTTATGGTTTGACCTTGGTGATAAAGATCCTTACTATATTTTGCCGATAGTGGCAGGTATAACCACGTTTATTCAGCAAAAAATTATGATGGCTGGACAAGATCAGAATCCACAAATGGCGATGATGCTTTGGATGATGCCAATCATGATTGTTGTTTTTGCCTTTAGTTTCCCTGCCGCGCTTTCGTTGTACTGGGTAGTAGGAAATATTTTTATGATTGTGCAAACCTATTTTATTAAAGGACCGGATTTGAAAATGGCAAAAGCATCCGGTAATGCGGGAGGAGCAAAAAAGTGAAACAGGTAACTGCTACAGGACAAACTGTCGAAGAAGCAGTAAAATCAGCTTTAGCTCAATTACAAACCAGCAAAGACCGCACAGATATTGATATTATTGATCAAGGGAAAAAAGGGATTTTCGGTATTTTTGGTTCACGTCCGGCTGTTGTAAAAGTAACCGTCATCATTGATCCCATTGAAGAAGCAAAGAAATTTCTTACTCAAGTAAGTGAACAGATGGGAGCGCCCGCAGAAATAGAAATCAAACGCGACGGTAAACATGTTCATTTTATTATGACGGGTGAAAAGATTGCGTTATTGATTGGAAAAAGAGGTCAAACATTAAATTCGCTTCAATATTTGACGCAATTAGTGCTAAATCGTTTTTCGAATCAGTATTTAACCGTGATCTTGGACGCGGAGGATTACCGAAAAAGAAGAAATGAAACGCTGATTCAATTAGCCCATCGTCTCGCCCAAAAGGTGGTTAAGTCAGGAAAAGATGTAACCTTAGAACCGATGCCTTCCTATGAGCGAAAAGTGATTCATGCTGCTTTATCTGATAATAAACGCGTCAAAACACTTTCTGATGGATCGGAGCCACATCGCTTTATTGTGATTACTCCAGCATCAAAAAGATAAGGATTTAAACTTAAAAACAAAATCACAAAGGCATCCTATTGAATGATAGGGTGTCTTTTTTTGTCGAATTTTAAAAAAATTAGCCTGTTGATAACATTCAATTTTTTCACATTTTTCGTTTTATTGTTATTCACATGTGGATAAGTTAAAATAATAATGAGATAGAAGTGAATTGTGGATTAATTATTTGGAAGAGGGTTTACTTTTTCCACAGAAAATGATGTGGTATTCTATTGTTTTGGAGAAAAAATATTTTTTATATAGATGAACCGATTTTTTAAATGTGAGGTGAAGGAAATGGAATCTGATACGATTGCGGCAATATCGACTCCAATGGGCGAGGGTGCGATTGCGATTGTGCGTTTGAGTGGGGATGAAGCATTCCCGATAGCAGACAAGCTATTTAGGAGTATCGGTGGGAAAAGGCTGACTGAAGCAGCAACCCATACGATCCACTATGGACACTTGATAGACCCTAATACGGGGCAAGTGGTTGAAGAGGTTATGGTGTCTGTCATGAAAGGGCCAAAAACTTTTACAAAAGAGGATGTTGTTGAAATAAACTGCCATGGCGGGATTGTTTCTGTGAATAGAGTTCTTCAGCAGGTGTTAACGAATGGAGCGAGACTCGCGGAACCGGGAGAGTTTACAAAAAGGGCATTTTTAAATGGACGGATTGATTTATCCCAAGCGGAAGCGGTAATGGATTTAATCAGGGCAAAAACGGACCGCGCGATGAACGTCGCCTTGGGACAAATGGAAGGGCGCCTGTCGAAATTAATTCGAAGACTACGGCAGGAAATTTTAGAAATCCTTGCCCATGTGGAAGTGAATATAGATTATCCAGAATATGACGATGTCGAAGAAATGACTCATAAGATGTTAGCAGAGAAGGCCCATTTTGTTCGGGAAGAGATCAAAAAGCTATTGCAAACGTCGGAACAGGGGAAAATTTTACGAGAAGGACTGTCTACTGCGATTGTTGGCCGTCCGAATGTAGGAAAATCCTCGCTATTAAACAGTCTAGTTCACGAAAACAAGGCGATTGTGACAGATATTCCTGGAACCACAAGGGATGTAATTGAAGAATACGTGAATGTTCGCGGTGTCCCATTGCGACTTTTGGACACGGCGGGAATTAGGGAAACAGAGGATATTGTCGAACGAATTGGGGTTGAGCGTTCCCGCCAAGTTTTACAAGACGCGGATTTGATTTTGCTTGTTTTAAATTACGCTGACAAGTTAAGCATGGAAGATGAGCAGCTTTTTGAAGTGGTCAAAGGGATGGATGTTATCGTTATCGTCAATAAAACAGATTTGCCGCAGCAAATTGACCTGGAGAAAGTGAATGAGTTAGCAAAAGAGCATAAGATTGTCACTACTTCACTCCTTGAGGACCGTGGCGTCGATGAGTTAGAGGAAGCGATCGCTTCGTTATTTTTTGCAGGCTCGATTGATGCTGGCGATATGACCTATGTTTCAAACAGTCGTCATATTGCACTATTGCACCAAAGCTTAAAGACAATCGAAGAAGCGATTGACGGGGTCGAAATGGGTACCCCAATTGATATTGTTCAAATAGATTTAACAAGAACATGGGAATTACTTGGCGAAATCATTGGCGAGAGTGTCCACGAAAGCCTGATCGACCAACTTTTCTCACAATTCTGTTTAGGGAAATAGAAAGAGGAGTGACAACATGCAATACGAAGCAGGAAATTATGACGTCATTGTCGTTGGAGCAGGCCATGCCGGCTGTGAAGCGGGCCTTGCGGCTGCGAGACTTGGCGCCAAAACATTAATGATTACCATCAATCTTGATATGGTTGCCTTTATGCCATGTAACCCATCCGTTGGCGGACCAGCTAAGGGGATCGTCGTTCGTGAAATAGATGCTCTGGGCGGGGAAATGGGTCGAAATATTGATAAAACCTATATCCAAATGAGAATGCTGAACACGGGAAAAGGTCCAGCTGTCCGCGCGTTAAGAGCGCAGGCTGATAAATATGCTTACCAGCATGAAATGAAAAAAACACTCGAGGAAGAACCGAATCTAACATTACTCCAAGGGATGGTCGAGAAACTGATTGTCGAGGATGGAGTTTCTAAAGGGGTTATCACAAAGACAGGTGCGGTCTACCGCTCAAAAACGGTCGTCATTACAACCGGAACCTATTTGCGTGGGGAAATTATCCTTGGTGAGTTGAAATATTCAAGTGGTCCAAATAATCAGCAGCCATCGATTAAGCTGTCTGAACATTTAGAGGAGCTTGGTTTCGACCTTGTCCGATTTAAGACTGGAACTCCGCCACGTGTTAATAGTAATACGATTGATTATAGTAAAACAGAAATCCAGCCTGGCGACGAAGTTCCACGATCTTTTTCCTATGAAACAACGAAATATATTACGGACCAACTGCCATGCTGGTTGACCTATACAAATGAACGCACCCATCAGTTAATTGACGCCAATCTACATCGTTCTCCAATGTATTCCGGAATGATTAAAGGAACAGGACCAAGGTATTGTCCATCGATTGAAGATAAGGTCGTCCGCTTTAATGATAAGCCGCGCCATCAGATTTTCCTTGAGCCTGAAGGAAGACACACAAAGGAAGTCTATGTACAGGGTCTATCCACGAGCCTACCGGAAGATGTACAGCAGGAAATTCTTAAAACCGTTCCAGGACTCGAAAATGTGCAAATGATGAGAGCTGGGTATGCGATTGAATATGATGCGATTGTGCCAACACAGTTATGGCCAACCCTGGAAACAAAAGTGGTTGAAGGACTGTATACAGCGGGTCAAATTAATGGAACATCCGGCTATGAAGAAGCAGCAGGACAAGGAATCATGGCTGGTATCAATGCAGGACTGAAAGCGATTGGCCGTGACCAGTTAATTTTAAGTCGTTCTGATGCTTATATTGGAGTTTTAATTGATGATTTGATCACTAAAGGAACAAATGAGCCATACCGCTTGTTAACGTCAAGAGCAGAGTATCGCCTACTGTTACGACATGATAATGCTGATTTACGCTTAACTGAAATAGGCCATCAAATTGGACTGATTCGTGACGACCGATACGAACGATTTTTAGCAAAGAAAGACGCTATTGAGGCTGAAAAGCAGCGTTTAGAGTCGACGTTCTTGAAACCGACTGCTGAGGTTCAAGAGCTTATTCGAAGCATTGGCGGCAGTGAATTAAAGGATGGAATCCGCGCTTCTGATTTATTAAAAAGACCAGAAATGAACTATGATCTTCTTGAAACCATTTTTCCTAGTGATGTCAGCCTTGATGAAGATGTGAAGGAACAGGTTGAAATCCAGTTAAAATATGAGGGCTATATTACCAAGTCACTACAACAGGTTGACCGCTTAAAGAAAATGGAAGATAAGAAAATCCCTGAGAATATTGATTATGACACGGTGTCAGGCCTTGCGACAGAAGCCAGACAGAAACTAAAACTAGTCAAACCGCTATCAATTGCCCAGGCATCCCGGATTTCAGGGGTGAATCCAGCGGATGTTTCGATCTTGCTTGTGTATCTAGAACAAGGCAAAATAGCTAGAGTTTCAAATGAATAATTATGTGAGGAAGATTATTGAATGATCATTGAACAATTTGCAGCAAACCTAAGGGAAAAAGGGATCTCCCTTTCAAGTGAACAGCTCGGCCAATTTGAAATGTACTTTGAGACATTGGTCGAGTGGAATGAAAAAATGAATTTAACCGCCATTACGGATAAAGCTGAAGTGTATCTAAAGCATTTTTATGATTCGATTACGGCTTCATTCTATTTTGATTTTACAAAGCCTTTCCATCTTTGTGATGTGGGGGCGGGAGCGGGGTTCCCTAGTATTCCGCTAAAAATTGTTTTCCCACATATCGAAGTGACGATTGTTGATTCACTAAACAAGCGCATTTCGTTTTTAAATCATCTCGTGAAGGAATTAAAATTGGAAAATGTTCATTTTATTCATGATCGCGCCGAAACCTTTGGGGTAAATCCAAATTTCCGCGAAAATTTTGAAGTCGTAACGGCAAGGGCCGTGGCAAGAATGTCTGTGTTGAGTGAACTTTGCCTGCCGCTTGTTAAAGTAGGCGGACACTTTATTGCGATGAAGGCTGCCCATGCGAAAGATGAATTAGAGATTGGTCAAAAGGCAATTACCACCCTTGGCGGAAGGTTGGAAGAGATGCACACCTTTACACTGCCAATGGAAGAAAGCGAGCGGAATATTTTAATCATTAAAAAGGAAAAACAAACACCAAAGAAATACCCGCGCAAGCCTGGGACACCAGGAAAGACACCGATTGAATAAGAAAAGCACGCTTCCTTTGCGCGGTGTATTGTAAGAAAAACGGATTTGGAATGCTAACAATTTTTCAATAAACATGTTATTCTAGGCAGGAAGAATGTCTGTATTCAGAGAATAAGTAATAGGGAGTTTCGTAAAGGTGGTGTTGGGGATGAAGCAATCGTTTACACGCTTTTTTGGCCTCGGCGATAAGGGAGAACAAGAGGTTGCGCTTGAAAAAGAGCTAATTGTAGAAAAAAACGAGGAAATAAAAAAGATACCAATTGATCATATTGTTGCAAACCGTTTTCAGCCTCGTACGGTTTTTGATGAAGAGAAAATTGAAGAATTAGCGCGAACAATTCACATTCATGGGATCATTCAACCGATTGTCGTTAGAGAGTTTGCCATTGACCAATATGAAATTATTGCTGGGGAACGCCGTTTTCGTGCGATGAAAAAGCTCGGTTGGACCGAAGCACCAGCCATTATAAAAAATTTATCAGATACTGAAACTGCCTCTGTTGCTTTAATTGAGAATTTACAACGGGAAGAGCTGTCGCCGATTGAAGAAGCGATGGCGTATGGTAAATTGCTGGAACTGCACAACTTAACCCAAGAAGCATTAGCACAACGCCTTGGGAAAGGGCAGTCAACCGTTGCTAACAAGCTTCGTCTTCTTAAATTACCGAAGCCCATTCAAGAGGCATTGTTAAATAAAATTATTACAGAGCGCCACGCTCGTGCACTGATCCCTCTCAAGGATCCAGAAAAACAAGTGGTGCTATTGGCTGAAATTATTGATAAGAATTTTAATGTCAAGCAGACAGAGGAACGTGTTGTCAAACTGCTTGAACAAAAAAGCGAAAAGCCAAAGTCGAAACGGAAGGCTTTCAGTAAAGATATGAGAATCGCCGTAAATACCATTCGTCAATCATTAACAATGGTAACGGACAGCGGGATTAATCTCAATGCTGAAGAAGAAGAATTTGATGAATTCTACCAATTTACGATTCGCATACCAAAGAAAAAGTAAGATCAATAGAATAATAGATGCTAGAACCAGACATATACAAATGTTTGGTTCTTATTTTTTTGGCTACAGTTATAAACTAATTGAACATTTGAATATTTTTAGAAAAAATCCAACAACCCTTCTGTTTCATGATAAAATAAAGGAATGGAATTTTTCCTATCATAAATTCAGTTTAGATTAGCCAAATGACTAGTATTTTAATAGAATTTAATAGAAACATAGAATAAAACTTTGAGAGAATAAAAGGGTAGGTGACATCGTGGGCAAAATTCTTGCAATCGCGAATCAAAAAGGCGGAGTCGGTAAAACGACTACCTCTGTCAACCTAGGGGCCTGCTTAGCATATATTGGGAAACGTGTCCTGCTAGTCGACACGGACCCGCAGGGAAACGCAACAAGCGGGATTGGTATTGAAAAGGCAGAAGTTGACCAATGCATATATGATGTTTTAGTAGATGATGTAGAAGCAAAGGATGTTATTAAACAGACATCAGTGGAAAATTTGTATGTGATACCAGCAACAATTCAACTGGCTGGGGCAGAAATTGAATTGGTTCCGACTATTTCAAGAGAAGTTCGTTTGAAACGTGCACTTGGAGAAGTCAAAGACCAATTTGATTATATTATTATCGACTGTCCGCCATCGTTAGGCTTATTGACAATCAATGCATTAACGGCCTCTGATGCTGTCTTAATTCCTGTTCAATGTGAGTACTATGCGTTAGAAGGCTTAAGCCAATTATTAAGTACAGTCAGACTTGTTCAAAAGCATTTGAATCAGGATTTGAAAATTGAAGGCGTATTATTAACGATGCTTGATGCTCGAACCAATCTCGGACTTCAAGTAATTGAAGAAGTAAAAAAGTATTTTCAAGATAAAGTGTATAAAACCATTATTCCAAGGAATGTCCGTCTAAGTGAAGCACCAAGCCATGGGGAACCAATCATTACTTATGATTCGAAATCCCGTGGTGCTGAGGTGTATTTAGATTTAGCGAAGGAAGTGGTCTCAAATGGCTAAAGGTTTAGGAAAGGGACTAAACGCAATTTTTACGGATGTTGGCAAGGAAGAAACAGTTCAAGAAATCAAGCTTAAGGAACTGCGTCCCAACCCTTACCAGCCGCGAAAAACCTTCCAACAAGAGGCAATTGATGAATTAAAAGATTCTATTTTAGAACATGGAATCTTACAGCCAATCGTGGTTAGAAAAAGCCTTAGAGGGTATGAAATTGTTGTCGGTGAACGACGTTTTCGGGCTGCAAGGGAAGCAAAGCTTGAAACAGTCCCAGCTGTTGTCCGCGACCTTTCAGAGCAGCAAATGATGGAATTGGCCGTTCTTGAAAATCTACAGCGGGAAGATTTAAATCCCATCGAAGAGGGTTTAGCGTATCAAACATTAATGGAAAAGTTAAAGCTAACCCAAGAAGAGGTAGCGAAGCGATTAGGCAAAAGCCGGCCGCATGTAGCGAACCATGTTCGTCTGCTTTCCCTCCCTCCGAACATTCAAGAGTTAATATCCACTGCTAAGATATCAATGGGACATGGCCGTGCCTTGTTAGGACTCAGGGAAAAGGCAAAAGTTCCTGCATTAGTGGAAAAGATCATCAAGGAAGCGCTCAGTGTCCGTCAGTTAGAAAAACTGATTCAGCACTTAAATGAAAATGTTTCACGTGAAACAAAAAAGCCAGAACAGAAGAAGGATGTGTTTATCCAGGAACGTGAACACACCCTTCGTGAACGGTTTGGAACCACTGTAAACATTAAGCAGAATAAAAATAAAGGGAAAATTGAAATTGAATTTTTCTCACAAGATGATCTTGAACGAATTCTGGAAATGCTTGATCAAAATGAATCCTTATAACCATCCTTTCGATGGTTTATTTTTTTGGGTAAATATGATAGTTTATTAGGTATATATTTCGAAGGTCGAAGAAAAAGGTGAAATAGGATGTTTTTTTTAGGAACACTTGTAAATGGGCTGTTAATAGTCATTGGAACGCTTCTTGGGAAGTTGTTAAACCGCATCCCAGAAGGAATGAAGGTTACTGTCATGTATGCCATCGGGTTGTCCGTCATGGTTTTAGGGTTGCAAATGGGCTTGAAGAGTGAAAACTTTCTCATTGTTATTATTAGTTTGGTGGTTGGAGCTGTAGCCGGCGAGGCTCTCAAATTAGAGGATAAATTAAATGACTTAGGTATATGGCTTGAGCAGAAAGTCGGCTCTAACAATGGAAAAGGGAGTATCTCAGAAGGGTTTGTCACTGCTACACTCATTTTTGTGATTGGGGCGATGGCGATTATTGGTGCACTTGATAGCGGCATCCGCGGCGATCATGCTGTCTTGTACACCAAATCATTGATCGATGGATTTACGGCGTTAATCTTAACGACAACTTTAGGGATAGGCGTTATTTTTTCTGCGATTCCGGTTGTCCTTTATGAAGGGTTGATTGCCCTGTTTGCTACCCAGATTGACCAATTTGTTCCCCAAGCATTAATGGATCAGTTTATTGTTGAAATGACGGCCACGGGTGGGATCATGATTTTTGCGATTGGCCTAAATTTAACCGGAATGGTGAAAATTAGAGTAGCCAATCTGCTGCCAGGCATTGTTGTAACGGGACTGATTGTAACCGTTCTTTATTATTACCATCACTATTTGTAATCAATGGAAAAAAAGAGCAATCGGATATAACACCGTTTGCTCTTTTAATTTGTTTTCTCTTCTTCGAGCCAATTTAAGTTTAATTCCGTCCAGGTTTGTTTAGGGTATAAAATGCTTGCTTGATAGATCCCATTGGCAATCGTTTTTGCCATTCTCATGACAAGATTTAAGCGGGTGTTTTGCAGGACAAAAAACTCCATAAATCCGCTGACATTGACGATGCCGGTGATATGTATATCTCCGACCGCTGGTAGTTCTTTGTTTACTCCAGCTCCTGGTTTGACAGGACCATTTCCTAATTGAATGACTCCGACATTTTTAATCCTGCCCAAACAAGCATCAATCCCAATAATATAGGGGTCATCATGTTTTGCATGGATTTCCTTTAGTTTTTCAGAAAGATTGACGGCATGAATCGGTTCATCTAATGTTCCGTATACATAAAACGACCTTATACCCTTTTCTTCCAGCAGTGTCCCAACAAGTGGTCCTAATGAATCCCCTGTGGAGCGGTCGGTACCAATACATACAAAGACAATTGGGCGCTTTGTCAGACTGGGAATCACAGCAAGTAACTCTTCAGCTAGATTTTCAGCCGCATGCAAATCATCGTGGCTGATTCGCGTCTTAGCCCTCCTGTCAAAAAAACTGGTCTTCAGATTCATTAAGTCACTCCCTCACAGTAAATAGTCTTATTAGTATACGGAATTTTCAGTAAATCTATACATGAACTGGGGAGAAAAAGGAAAATTCATTATGCTATTAACTGCGCAGAATAATTGCTAAAATAGATGTGGATTATGAAGTTATTAGAGGATGGTGTCTGAATGAGTCTCACACAAAAGGGAATGCAAAAATTAATCGATAAATTTCAAAATGAAGATACATGGTTGAATATGGGGGAAGCCCTTCTAAAAATCCTTGCGATATTGGTCATTACCAATATCTTAATTCGAATTGGAAAATTGATGATCCATAATATCTTTAAAATTAGAAACCTCTCTCCGCTCAATACATCAGATCGGCGTGAAGAAACGCTCTCAAGGCTGCTCGATAATGTCCTTTCTTATGTGGTTTATTTTATCGCCTTTATGATGATCCTTTCTGTGTTAGGAATTGATGTAAAAGCACTGATTGCGGGGGCGGGGGTTGTTGGTTTAGCCGTTGGTTTTGGTGCACAAAGTTTAGTGAAGGATATTATTTCTGGCTTTTTTATTATTTTTGAGGATCAATTTTCAGTCGGTGATCATGTTCGCATAGGACAATATGAAGGTAATGTCGAAACTATAGGGTTAAGAACCACAAAAATAAAAAGTTGGACCGGGGAACTGCATATTTTACCAAATGGCAGTATCATCGAAGTAACCAATTTCTCAATAAATAATAGTATCGCTGTTGTTGATATTGCCATCGCCTATGGTGAGGACATAGCGAAGGCGGAAAAGGTAATTGAGGATACCATTCAGTTTATGCCTGCCCAATATGAAGAGTTAGTTAAAGCCCCTGAGCTATTAGGGATTCAAACAATGGGTGCGACCGAGGTTGTTTTACGGGTTGTCGCAGAAACACAGCCAATGAAGCAAGCGGCCGTTTCTCGAAATATTCGCAGGGATATCAAGCTACAATTAGACGAGAATGGCATTAAAGCTCCAAATCCAAGAGTGGTCATGTATGGGTCTGAACAACCTAAATAAGGGGAGATTTTGCAATGGAAGAAAAAGAATTTGCCTTAAATGATGTTGTCGAGATGAAGAAACAGCATCCCTGTGGAACAAATCGTTGGAAGGTGATCCGCATGGGGATGGACGTTCGGATCAAATGTGAGGGCTGTGGTCACAGTGTCCTCATACCAAGGAGAGAATTTTCAAGGAAAATGAAGAAAATTTTGGTGAAGCATGAGGAGTAACTCTTGCTTCTTTTTTTTGCCAAACTATATTATTCTTATTAGAAAAGTAGAAATAGAATTTTGCACATAGGGGGTGGGGAAATTGGTACAAATACGTCAGGCAGCATGTCCGTTAAATTGCTGGGATAGCTGCGGTTTTAATGTGACAGTCGAAAATGACCGGGTTACTAAAGTAGAAGGAGATCCCTCCCATCCAATCACACAAGGGAAAATTTGCGGACGGGGACGGATGCTCGAAACAAGGACAAACTCCTCGCAACGGTTGTTGCATCCATTAAAAAAGATAAACGGTCAATTTGAGCAAATTTCCTGGGAACAGGCACTCAATGAGATCGCTGATAAATTAATACAAATAAAAGAACAGTACGGTTCTACTGCTGTTTTACACAGCCATGACTATGCGAATAATGGCTTATTGAAAAACCTCGACCAGCGTTTCTTTAATTGCTATGGCGGTGTGACCGAGCTTTACGGCTCGCTCTGCTGGGGAGCAGGAATTGAAGCACAAAAGTGGGACTTTGGTGATGCTTACAGCCACGAACCAGATGATCTTTACAACAGCAAAAATATTATTGTCTGGGGACGAAATGTTGCCCGCACAAATATGCACTTTTACGAAAAGCTTTTAGAAGCGAAAAAGCGTGGCGCGAAACTAGTGGTCATTGACCCTATCTTTAATGCAACGGCGAAAATTGCCGAAGACTATATATCAATTAAACCTGGGATGGACGGACTATTAGCGGCGGGAATTATCAAGGAAATGCTCCGCTTAGGAGTGGAAGACCGCAGCTTTATTGAGCAATTTACCGCTGGCTTTGATGAGGTTGAACAGCTCCTTAACAGCATCTCGATCGAAAAAATTAGTGAAATGACGGAAGTCCCTTGTGAAGTGATCACTAAATTAGCTCATGTTTATGCGGACAAACCAACTTCTACCTTTATGGGGCTTGGCTTACAACGCTATAAAAATGGGGGCAATACGATTCGCTTCATTGATGCCCTTGTTGCATGCAGCGGGAATATTGGCATTGCGGGCGGCGGCGCCAATTATGCCAACCTTCAAGTTGGGCAGAGCTTCGTGTTTGAGGAGTTGACCCTGCCAACTCGCAAACAAAAGCAGCGCCAATTTTCAATTATGAAACAGGCAGAAGAAGTGTTAAAGGCAATAGACCCAGAAATTCAGATGATTGTTGTGACGTGTGGGAACCCCTTGACCCAGGTGCCTGACACCCAAGTGGTTGAAAAAGCCTTCTCTTCCGTAGCGACGCTGGTGGTGATTGAGCAATTTATGACGGACACCGCGCAACTCGCGGATTATGTGTTGCCGACCACAACTGCCTTTGAGGAAGAGGATATTTATTATTCTTCGATGTATCACCATTATGTGAATTATGGTCCTAAGCTTGTAGAAGCACCGGGTGAAGCAAAACCAGATTTATGGATCTGGACTGAATTAGCGAAAAGACTTGGCTTTGGTGAGGATTTTGATTTTACAAGACAGCAATTCCTAAGAATGGCCTTTCAAGCATTGGAAGAAAAGGGTGCATCTCTAGAAACTTTAATGGAGAAGCATACATTAGAATTGCCGGTACTCGCCATCCCATGGCAGGACCGAAAGTTTAAAACACCATCCGGTAAGTTTGAATTCACTGCACAGTTAGGTCAACGTAACGGCAGCGCTGGACGGTTAACCTTAGCCGTACCCGCAGAGTCTAAATGGGAAAATCGGAAGCTTGCTGAAAAATATCCATACAGTCTGTTGACCATTCATCCGATGCGCTCCAATCACTCGCAGAACTACCACCTTTACCCAGTGATACCAAAAGTGAAGGTGGAGGTTGCCAAAAATATTGCTGAGGTTCTCGGGTTGCAAAAGGATGATTTTGTAAGGGTCTGGAATGACCGCGGCGAAGTAAAGGGTTATATTTCGATAGCAGCGGCTGTCCATCCGAATACCATTAATATCGATGAAGGAATTTGGAAGCAGTTTGGCGGGTCCGTTAATCACCTGACCTCGAGCGGTGCATCTGATAATGGCCTCGGGAGCACCTTATATGATTGTCTCGTGAATATTGAAAAGGTCCATTAATTTATAACAGAAAAGGGGGCTGCTCAGCGGCCCCCTTTCTCATAACTAGACTTATTTATATTTCGGGATCTCTAGTACTAGTTTATAAGAATCTATTAAATTATATAAATTGTATATTTGGTGGACTTGCTTGGCAGCCCAGCCGATATCTGACGCATATTGATGTGTTGCACTACCGCTTGTTACTGTTGAACCTGGATTCCATTTCATTTTATAGAGGGTATCCTGCCCTGCGTTAATATATCCGTTGGCAATAAATTGTGCACCGCCGAGAATAGCCTTCTCAGGAGTAAACCAACCAGCATTATAAGCAAATTGGGCCCCACTGGTGACCGCAGTTTGATCATAAGCACCAATTCCGAACATATTATAAACAGTTTTTCCATTAATTTGGACGCCTTGAGCCAGTTGTGATTTACCTTTATTTGTTTCTAATAAAGCATGGGATATTAAGTAAAGTTCATTTATTCCATATGTATTTCCAGCCTTGATAAAGGTGGATGCTAATCCTTGCAAACTACCTTTTCCAGACAGAATTCTTTCATTAACCTCTTTAGCACTTATATTGGCTGTCACTGACAGTTTAAGAAATTGCAGGGAATCGACCGTATTCTTTTGGAAATTATTTGGATCCACATAATAGGTAATATCTTCCGTACTCGCATTTACCCAGGTTTTATTAAATTTTACTTGGTACCAGTTATACCCATCTGTCCCCTTTAGTTTACCAAGAATTTGTAGAGTATCCTGCTTCTTCACTTGGCCGACTACCCAATAGGCAGGACCAGCTCCACCTCTTACATCCCAACTCGATCCATTGACTGTCCCGCTTGTTTCACTAGTTAATGTTAAGCCATCAGCTCTGATGTACGTATCATATGACTTGTCTGTTTGTGGATTAACTGCCATCTGCTTTTGTACCAAATCAGATAAGGGAATGTCATAGCTTTCAATAACCTTATCAATGGTTCCATCAGTGGTATTGGGATTAAAGGGCGGAGTTGTTGACAAGTATTGCGTGCTGACATATCCCGTTTTTCCATTGGCCGCTACTTTAGCCCAACCATTTCCTTCGGAAAGAATCGTGACAAGGGTTCCTCTTGATAACTTTGTAACGATAGAGGCGCTCCCAGCAGCGCTAGAACGCATATTTAAGCTGGAACCATATATAACATCCACATATTTTGTCTTCGTAGTTTCTTTACTCGGTTCCGAATTATTGTTCGCAGTATCCGATCCAACAGGGGGAGTAGTTTCAGATAAATAGTGAGCTTGGACATAGCCCGTTTGCCCATATGCTTCTATTTTAGCCCAGCCCTTTGCTTCAGAATGAACGATGACTTTCACCCCACGAGCTAATTTAATCAAAATGGATGTATTCAATGAGGCACTTTTGCGCATATTTAGAGTGGAGCCTAGGTTGACATTTACATATTTGTTTATGGTCGTTTGTTTATCCGGTATTTCGTTCACAGGAGTAGAACTTACTTTCGTAGTAGAAAGATATCTAGAACTTACATACCCCTCTTTCCCATTGAATTTTACTTTAGCCCAGCCCTTTGACTCGGAATAGACCTCTACTTCAGTTCCATTTTTTAATTTTTCAAGAACTGTTGAACTGGTTGATGGACCTTTCCTTAGGTTCAAGGTAGAGCTAGCACCAACATTTACAACCTTTTTTGTGGTTTTCACAGGGGGAGAAGCTGATGTACCCGTACTAGGATTTTTGCTTGGACTCGTACCAGATAGAAAAGCAGAACTTACATAGCCCGTTTTTCCATAAACCTTAATTTTCGCCCAGCCACCCGCTTCAGAATAAACCATTACCGCCGTCCCTTTTGCAAGTTTTACAATAATCGATGCACTTGTTGAAGTACCATTACGCATATTTAACGTGCCACTTTTTACATTTACGTATTTAGTTTTGGCGGTTGTCGTCGATGATGAGGGGATATTGGTCGGACTTTTGGATGATAGAAAGCCCGAGCTGACATAGCCAGTTTTACCGTTCACGTTTACCTTGGCCCAGCCCTTTGTTTCAGAATAGACGGTTACAGCCTTCCCTTTTGATAGAGTAGCAATGATAGCTGAACTAGTTGAAGTACTTTTCCGCAAATTTAATGTCCCGCTGGTGACATTTACATACTTGGTAGTCTGAACACTATTACCACTGATTTGTGTAGAACTTGTTTTTTCGGCAAAAATTGTTTCCTCAAAAGCAACGGTAGACAGCACTGCAAAACAAAAACTCGGTAGTAAGGCTTTTTTTACAATACTTCCTGAAATCCAGGGTCCATCTGACTTTTTAGGTACTTGTTGTGTGTTTGTCTTTTTCATTACTCCTCCTCCAAATATCTATTAGTCTATTTTTCTAGTTAAACTATCAAGTAATGTTTGTATTAAATTTTACCATATTTACTAAATAATATAGGGAAATTTGTAGAAAGAGGGGGGATCAGTTTGAAATTTCGGTCTCTTTTTATCTATATTTGGCATTTGTTGACATAAAAACAAATCTTTGTACCTGATTTCTGTTATTGTCGTTACCATTAATCATTCTTGTCTTTTTACATTGAAATGCCTATAATTGTGAAAGACTTGTCTTTTTATTATCAGAACTAATTTTATTTAAAATAGATCTTATTTTTTGAGGAGTGAAATAAATGGCATTAACAGCTGGTATCGTAGGTTTGCCGAACGTTGGTAAGTCTACTTTATTTAACGCAATTACCCAGGCAGGGGCAGAATCGGCCAATTACCCCTTCTGTACGATTGACCCGAACGTCGGAATCGTTGAAGTACCTGACGCCCGTCTGCAAAAATTAACTGAACTTGTTCAACCAAAAAAGACGGTTCCCACCGCTTTTGAATTTACCGATATTGCCGGGATTGTTAAAGGCGCAAGTAAAGGTGAAGGACTCGGAAATAAGTTCCTCTCACATATTCGCCAAGTGGATGCGATTTGCCAAGTAGTCCGCTGTTTTGCAGACGATAACATTACCCATGTATCTGGTAAAGTCGATCCTATCGATGATATTGAAGTCATTAACTTGGAGTTAATTCTTGCTGACATGGAATCGGTTGAAAAGCGGATTAACCGTGTTGAAAAATTGGCTAAGCAAAAAGATAAGGAAGCAGCGGCTGAATTTGAAGTCCTCTCCATGCTCCGAGATGCGTTTGAAGCAGAGAAACCAGCTCGTACCGTTGATTTTACGGATGAACAAATGAAACTTGTTAAAGGTCTGCATCTGTTAACAATCAAGCCTGTTCTTTATGTAGCCAACGTGAGTGAAGATGATATTGCCGATCCTTCTGACAATGAATATGTTCAAAAGGTACGCGAATTTGCTGCTGCAGATAATGCAGAAGTGATCGTGATTTGTGCGAAGATTGAAGAGGAAATTGCTGAACTCGAAGGTGAAGAAAAGCAAATGTTCCTATCGGAGTTAGGCATTGAAGAATCCGGCCTTGACCAATTAATCCGTGCGGCCTATCACTTGCTTGGCTTAGCGACCTATTTCACAGCAGGTGTTCAAGAAGTTCGGGCCTGGACCTTCAGAAAAGGAATGAAGGCACCGCAATGTGCGGGAGTTATTCACTCTGATTTTGAACGCGGCTTTATTCGCGCCGAAACCGTTTCTTATGAAGATTTATTAGCAGCTGGCAGTCATACCGCAGCAAAAGAAGCGGGCAAGGTCCGTTTAGAAGGTAAAGAATATGAAGTAAAAGACGGCGACGTCATCCACTTCCGTTTCAACGTATAATATTTCAAGCTCTGCAGGATTTGCAGAGCTTTTTTTAATTGGAAAGGCTATGTTAAAGCTCATTGTTGATTTTGGCACTATGTTGATTGGAGTGGAAGGCGCGAGACTCCTGCGGGAGTACGGTGCAGGGGAGACCCCGCAGTCGCTTAAGCGACGAGGAGGCTCCCCGAACCGCCCGCGGAAAGCGAAGCGCCTGGAGCGGAAATCAACAGGCAAGTTTAACAGCGCTAGTTGGAAAAAATCTCAATCCTGTGAATGAGATTGCTTTTGTTAAATAACTATGCTATAATTTCAACTTGTGAGTAATGAATAATTGCTCCTTGCCCAAATGGGCCGTTAGACCAAAAGGAGGTGACTGTGATGAATAAGTACGAAATCATGTACATCATCCGCCCAAATATTGAAGATGAAGCTAAAAAGGCTCTTGTAGAGCGTTTTAATACAATTCTTCTTGATAACGGAGCGGAAACTGCTGAAACAAAGGATTGGGGTAAGCGTCGTTTAGCATATGAAATCAACGATTTCCGCGACGGATACTACGAAATCACTAAAACAACATCTTCAGCTGCTGCAGTACAAGAATTTTCTCGTCTTGCAAAAATCAGCGAAGATATCATTCGCCATCTAGTAATTAGAGAAGAAGCTTAATAATAGATTTGAAAATGTTTCATGTGAAACATTTTCTGAAAAAAAAGGAGTTGATTCTGATGATAAATCGTGTTGTTCTTGTTGGCCGTTTAACCAAAGACCCTGAACTGAAATATACACCAAATGGCATTGCAGTTGCTACATTTACTCTTGCAGTAAATCGTCAATTTTCAAATCCCCAAGGGGAACGTGAAGCAGACTTTCTTAACTGTGTAGTTTGGCGTAAGGCTGCTGAAAATGTTGCCAACTTCTTGAAAAAGGGCAGCTTAGCAGGTGTTGATGGTCGAATTCAAGTTCGTACTTACGAGCAGGATGGAAAACGTCAGTATTTTACTGAGATTGTGGCAGATAATGTTCAATTTCTTGAGCCTAGGGGTTCTTCAGGCGGAAATGGTAGAAACGACAACAATCAATTCGGTGCTCCACCAAGGGAACCTCAAGGGAATCCTTATGGCGGCGGCAATCAGAATCAACAACGTCAAAACCAAAACACGAATAATGGTTTCCAAAGAATGGACGAGGATCCGTTTGCAGGTAATGGTCAAATTGATATTTCCGATGACGACCTTCCATTCTAAACAACCTTAAATGAACGATAAACTAAAAATGATAAAGGAGGGAATTTTCATGGCAGGAGGACGTAAAGGCGGTCGCGCAAAACGCCGTAAAGTATGTTATTTCACAGCAAACGGTATCTCTCGCATCGATTATAAAGATGTGGATTTACTTAAGAAATTTATCTCTGAGCGTGGAAAGATTTTACCACGTCGTGTAACTGGTACTAGCGCTAAATACCAACGTAAATTAACAGTTGCAATCAAACGTTCACGTCAAATGGCATTACTTCCATTTGTTTCAGGTGAATAAAAATAGATAAGTAAAAAGGCAGTTAGGGTTATCCCTGCTGCCTTTTTGTTATACTCTAGAGTTGAATAGAACACCTTATATCGCTAAAATAAAGAATAGCTTTGTAAAATTAGGGGTGAAGTAGTGAAAGATGTACGCAAGCTTACAGAGGGTGCTGTTCTTTTGGCGGCCTTTGCTGCGCTATTATTAATAACGATTTATGTTCCTGTCGTTGGATCAATCCTAAACCTGGTACTGCCGCTGCCATTTATCATGTTTTCTGTTAAAAATAATCTGAAACTGATTGCCGCCTTTTTAGTAGCCGCCATATTTATTGCATTTATTGCAGGCTCTTTAATGGGAGTTGGCTTAATGCTGATTTATGGTTCGGTTGGTGCTGTTATTGGCTATTTGCTCCAAAAAGGCAAGAGCCGGACGTTCATATTAATAGCTAGTTCCCTTACATTTATGGCTGGCCTTGTGATTTCATATGTTGTCATGGTTGCTTTTATGAAAATCGATATTATCCATGAACTTACTGTAGCGTTAAATGAATCAGTTAAAAGCTCTGAGGTAATGCTTAAAGCAATGGGAAGAGAAGACCAAGTTGAACTCTTAAAAGAGCAAAATGCCTTAATGCTTAAGCAAATCGTAACGCTTGCACCAAGTGCTCTGATTTTCGCTTCCATCCTTTCCTCTTTTATTACTCAATGGATTTGCTTTCCAATTGCGAAGAGGTTTGGGGTGAACGTACAGCCATGGGGCAGTTTTCGCAACCTTGTCCTGCCTAAAAGCCTTTTATGGTATTATTTAATTGCCTTAGGGATGATGCTGCTCTTTCATCCGCAAGAGGGAACTTACTTATATTCTATTTTAATTAACGCCAGGTACATATTAGAGACATTTATCATGCTTCAGGGTCTGGCTCTTTTATTTTTTATTTTCCACCAAAAGTCGGTTGCAAAGGGACTTGCTGTGTTAGTTGTAATTCTTACTTTCATGATTCCAATAGTCCGTTATATAATAATGTTATTAGGCATTACTGATTTAGGCTTTGATTTTCGAAAGCGATTTGAAATGAAAGAGTAAGATTCACGACTAGGAGCTGAAAATATTGCCTGCATTTTTAGAAAAGCGGTCGATTCGTTACCCTTTTTATGGGTTAATAGGCGTTACAGTGGTATTGATCATTGCCTTGTCCTTCTATAATTGGACCATTAGTGCAGCCGGGCTGTTTATCATGCTCTTCCCGCTCTACTATATGTTTGTTGTTGACCGCCGCCAAAGAAAAGAAATGGAAGAGTACATCGCGACCCTTTCTTACCGGGTTAAAAGAGTGGGCGAAGAAGCATTGATGGAAATGCCAATCGGGATTATGCTTATTAATGATGAGTATTATATCGAATGGACAAATCCATTTCTAGCCTCTTGTTTCGATGAGGATACCTTGGTCGGAAGATCACTTTATGATGTCGCAGATACGCTGATCCCGTTAATTAAACAGGAAGTAGAGACAGAAATCATTACGCTCCATGAACGAAAATTCCGTGTGATTCATAAACGGGAAGAACGGCTTTTATACTTTTTCGATGTGACGGAACAAAAGGAAATCGAAAAAATGTATCAAAATGACCGAACTGTCATTTCGATTATCTTTTTAGACAATTATGATGATCTTACCCAAGGGATGGATGACCAGATGCGTGGCAGCATCAATAATTTGGTGACGTCAATCCTGAATAAATGGGCGCAGGATAATGGGATCTTTTTAAAAAGAATTTCATCTGAACGATTTATGGCTGTGTTTAGTGAAGGAATTCTTCAGAAGTTGGAAAAAGGTAAATTTACGATTCTTGATGAAGTAAGAGAGATGACTTCCAAACAAAACGTCTCATTTACCTTAAGTATTGGCGTCGGAACAGGCGTTTCTTCCCTGCCAGAATTGGGGGTTTTAGCCCAATCAAGCTTGGACTTAGCCTTAGGCAGAGGCGGCGATCAAGTGGCCATTAAATTGGCAAGTGGCAAGGTGAAGTTCTATGGCGGTAAAACGAATCCAATCGAAAAGAGAACCAGAGTTAGGGCACGGGTCATTTCGCATGCCTTAAGGGATTTAATTATGGCAAGTGATAAAGTGATCATTATGGGCCATAAACATCCGGATATGGATTCGATTGGCGCTAGCATTGGCATTTATAAAGTAGCCCAAATGAATCAGAAAGATGCTTATATCGTTGTTAACATGCAGGAAATCGACAATGGTGTCAAACGGCTCATGTCGGAAATCCGCAATCAAGAGCAATTATTTTCACATTTTATTGGTCCGGAAGAGGCGCTTGAAATCGCATCTGATAAAACCCTGCTCGTCGTCGTCGATACCCATAAACCTTCCATGGTCATGGAAGAACGGCTTCTTAATAAAATTGATCATGTCGTTGTGATTGACCATCATCGCCGCGGTGAGGATTTTATTGCTAATCCTTTACTTGTTTACATGGAACCTTATGCTTCATCGACATCAGAGCTGGTGACTGAGTTTCTTGAATATCAGCCAAAACGGGGTAAAATCGAAATGATTGAAGCCACCGCTCTCTTGGCGGGTATCATCGTCGATACAAAAAGTTTTACGTTACGAACAGGCTCAAGAACGTTTGATGCGGCCTCCTATCTAAGAGCACATGGAGCAGATACGATCCTCGTTCAAAAGTTTTTAAAAGAAGATGTTGATACATATATCAAACGGTCCAAGTTAATTGAGTCTGTTACCTTTTACCGTGATGGGATTGCCATTGCAAAAGGAACTGCAAATGACTTTAATGATCAAGTGATTATTGCCCAAGCAGCGGATACATTGTTAACAATGGACGGAGTGCTTGCTTCCTTTGTTATCTCCGAGCGCAGCGAAGGGGTCATTGGCATCAGTGCAAGGTCACTCGGAAACATCAATGTCCAAGTGATTATGGAAGCCCTAAAAGGCGGAGGGCACCTGACTAACGCCGCCACACAGCTGAGTGGTTTATCGATCGCAGAAACGGAAAGTAAATTAAAGCTAGCAATTGATGAATATTTTGAAGGAGTGAAAAAAGAATGAAAGTAATTTTCTTAAAAGACGTGAAAGGTAAAGGGAAAAAGGGCGAAGTCAAGAATGTAGCTGATGGTTATGCCCATAACTTTTTAATTAAACAAGGTTTAGCAAAGGAAGCCAATAACGCGAATATTAGTACGCTGGATGCACTTAAGAAGAAGGAAGAAAAAGCAGCTGCCGAAGAATTAGCGGAAGCACAAAAATTAAAAGAGGTATTGGATCAAATTACGGTGGAATTAACTGCTAAAGCTGGTGAAGGCGGCCGCTTATTTGGTTCGATTACAACAAAGCAGATTGCTGAAGAATTACAAAAGAAACATGGTATTAAAATTGATAAACGCAAAATGGAATTAGCGGATGCGATTCGTACGCTTGGCCACACAAAGGTTCCAGTAAAGCTTCATCATGAAGTAGTCGCAACGTTAACCGTTTCTGTTACCGAAGTAAAATAAAAATTTTCCCAGTGCGAAATCGCTGCGGAACATGATAGAATATAAAATGTAATCAACACCATGTGATCGGTCTTAACTGGTCACTTTTTTCTTTTTTGGATTTGATATGATAGTTTAGAACTTTGATAATTGCTGAGCTTTTGCTATTTTAATATAAATCATCCTCTTCATGATAGGAGGTTTTTGATAGATGAATGACTTATATGCGGACCGGATGCCGCCGCAAAATATAGAGGCCGAACAGGCTGTGTTAGGGGCGATTTTTTTAGAACCTGCCTCTTTGATTTTAGCTTCAGAAATATTAATTCCTGAGGATTTTTATCGTGCTTCCCACCAAAAAATATTTAATGTCATGCTTAGTCTAAATGATCAAGGGAAAGCAGTTGACTTAGTTACGGTAACTGAGGAGCTTGCAGCTGCCAAACTGATTGAGGATACAGGCGGGGTTAGTTATTTAGGGGAATTGGCCGCCTCTGTTCCGACAGCAGCAAATATTGAGTATTATGCAAGAATAGTTGAAGAAAAGTCATTACTTAGAAGATTAATTCGTACCGCAACAAGCATTGCTTCGGATGGATATTCCCGCGAAGATGAAGTGGAAGCTCTCTTAAGTGAAGCGGAGAAAAGTATTATGGAAGTGGCGCAGCGAAAGAATGCCGGTGCTTTCCATAATATCAAGGATGTACTTGTGCGTACGTATGACAATATTGAGGAAATGCATAACCGTGTTGGGGACATTACGGGTATTTCAACAGGATTTGCGGAACTGGACCGAATGACAGCAGGATTCCAGCGTAATGACTTAATTATTGTTGGAGCTCGTCCTTCCGTGGGTAAAACAGCGTTTGCCTTGAATATTGCGGCCAATGTGGCGACGAAAACGAATGAAAATGTCGCGATTTTTAGTCTGGAGATGGGTGCCGAACAGCTGGTTATGCGTATGCTTTGTTCTGAGGGGAATATCGATGCGCAAAGGCTTCGTACAGGTTCCCTGACGGATGAAGACTGGGGTAAGCTGACGATGGCGATGGGCAGCTTGTCGAGTTCAGGGATTTTTATCGATGATACTCCAGGGGTTCGAATCAGTGATATCCGTTCCAAATGCCGCCGTCTCCAGCAGGAGCATGGTTTAGGCATGATTTTAATTGATTATTTGCAGCTGATCTTAGGAAGCGGACGATCTGGTGAAAACCGTCAGCAGGAAGTTTCTGAGATTTCACGTTCCCTAAAGCAATTAGCACGTGAATTAAAGGTTCCTGTTATTGCTCTTTCTCAGCTCTCCCGTGGTGTCGAGCAGCGACAAGATAAACGCCCGATGATGTCCGATATCCGTGAATCCGGAAGTATTGAGCAGGATGCCGATATCGTGGCGTTCTTGTATCGTGATGACTACTATGATAAGGAATCAGAGAATAAGAATATTATCGAGATTATTATTGCCAAGCAGCGTAACGGCCCGACCGGAACAGTGTCGTTAGCCTTTGTTAAGGAATATAATAAGTTCGTCAACCTCGAGACACGGTATAATGATCCGCCGGGTGCATAGATTAAGGCTAGCCAAGTTTTTTTGGCTAGCCTTTTTTGTGTGTAGATTAATAGCGACTATTGGTCGTGGAGGCTTAGATAATGGATCAGCGGTGATTAGTGGAAGCGACTAATGCCCGTGGATGCAGAAAAAGAGGTGGAACCGGAACCCTGAGAGTGGTATGGTGCCCATTGGAGTAAAAAAAGAGATACAACGGTAACCATAAGAGCGTTATGGTGCCCGTTGGAGTAGAACAAGAGGAGGAACGGTAACCATAAGAGCGTTATGGTCCCGTTGGAGTAGAACAAGAGGAGGAACGGTAACCAAAGGAAGTGCGTGATGCCTTTTGAGGTTGAAAAAGTGACTCAACGTTAATCAAAGGAGCTTATGATACTCTCCCGCCCCTTTGAGTTAAATTCATTTACATAGTGCACATGATTTAATAAAAGGTATCACTTAGGACTGACTAATCATTCGAAAAGACATAATTTGCTGATTTACCGTGCCCTATGTATTTAAAGTTCCTAGCAAGAATCCTCCTAATAGTTTTCTCCGACTTAATAATCTTACACCACTCAAAAATAGCCTTTGTGGTAATTTTTCGATCAGGAAAAAGAAGCATCAATTCAGTTACACTCCGTAAAACAGCCGACTCTACTCCCTCCGTGCAGCCACAATTGCCACACACCAATTTCGTTCCCTTAAGATCAGAAAAAAAGGAGTAGCATTTCGGACAAAGGGTCCCTTTTTCCAATTGACCATAAGCGTAAGCTGGTAAGCGCGGGTACGGTAGGTCGATTAGATGAAGAGCTACTAATTGCTCAGCTAATTTGAAGTGTCTTTTATTCAATTTTGCCGGCTTCGTATTTAACTTTTTCAAAAAGCGGTTCAGCTGTGTTGGAAAAACAATAGAAGGATTTATTGAGGTTTGATATAAATGAAACTCGGGGTTAATGAAGATAAGGTAGGATTCCAGCGGATAATGATATCTGAGGTCGCGGAGCAAGGATCGAAGCAAAGTTTCACAACGGCTCAATTGGTGTAACGGATTCTTTCCGTCTTTTTTAGCGCTAATATACCATTTATCACCTTCAACATAGTGGTCGCCTTCATAATTTTTCACATCTAAAGGGTAAATGGTGTCCTGCGAAATAAGTAAGGTATCAATTTGAAATTTAGAATTGTTATACTCAAGTAATAAATCATGGATAATAAGCCAATCCTCGGAAAGCCCTTCTAACCATACATCACTCTTTTTCTCCCCTTCGTATCCTTTTTTAAGATTTAAATAGTTAGTTACTTCCTTATCTGATAAACTCATTCGAACATTTAATGATCTTAAAATTATTATTTCCGATCGCTCTTGCCGATGTTTAATAATCATATTCCACATCCTTATTATTATTTTACGAAACTATAATTCTATTTTATGGAAAAATATCCAAATTTGCAAGATGCGATATTGATAGTTTCCTAAATTAATATTTTACGAACATAATAATATGTACTTATATAAAACGTTCGTGTTTTGTTTGCTTTTAGCCATGAAAGTTGGTAAACTTGTGTATGGAAAATAGAAAATCGCATTTAATTTGGAGGTGCCTTATATGTCATCAGTAGTAGTGGTTGGGACGCAATGGGGAGATGAAGGAAAGGGTAAAATTACCGATTTCCTTTCAGAAAATGCCGAGGCAATTGCCCGTTACCAGGGAGGAAACAATGCAGGACACACCATTAAGTTCAATGGAGAAACATACAAATTACATCTAATTCCATCAGGAATATTTTATAAGGAAAAAGTCTGTGTAATTGGAAATGGTATGGTTGTTGATCCAAAGGCACTTGTAACCGAACTTGCCTACTTACATGAAAAGGGCGTTACAACCGATAATCTTCGTATCAGTAACCGGGCCCATGTCATCCTTCCATATCATTTAAAACTTGATGCAGTGGAAGAGGAAAGTAAGGGCGCTAATAAAATTGGAACGACTAAAAAAGGGATTGGACCTGCCTATATGGATAAGGCAGCTCGCGTGGGGATTAGAATCGCTGACCTGCTCGAACACGATGTATTTGAAGAAAAGCTTGATCGTAATTTACAAGAGAAAAATCGTTTGTTCGAACGTATTTATGAGACTACAGGATTTACGAAGGAAGAAATCCTAGAAGAGTATTATGAATATGGTCAGCAAATTAAACAATATGTTTGTGATACATCAGTTGTATTGAATGATGCCTTAGATGAAGGCAAACGGGTTCTTTTTGAAGGCGCACAGGGTGTCATGCTTGATATTGACCAAGGGACATACCCATTCGTGACCTCATCTAACCCAGTAGCCGGCGGTGTGACGATTGGGTCTGGTGTCGGACCATCTAAAATCACTCATGTGGTTGGAGTGTGTAAGGCATACACTTCTCGTGTTGGTGATGGACCTTTCCCTACTGAACTAAATGATGAAATCGGCGATCGCATCCGCGAAGTTGGTCGTGAATATGGCACAACAACTGGGCGTCCTCGTCGAATTGGCTGGTTTGACAGTGTGGTAGTTCGCCATGCTCGCCGTGTAAGTGGCTTAACCGACCTGTCCCTCAACTCGATTGATGTACTATCGGGTATAGAGACATTAAAGATTTGTACTGCCTATCGTTATAAAGATGAATTGATTACAGAATATCCTGCAAGCTTAAAGGTTTTATCACAGTGCGAACCTGTCTATGAAGAATTACCTGGCTGGAGTGAGGATATTACTGGAGTTAAAACATTAGATGAATTACCTGAAAATGCACGTCATTACGTGGAACGTGTAACACAGCTTACTGGAATTCCGTTAACTACGTTCTCTGTTGGACCAGATCGTAATCAAACAAATGTAGTCCGCAGCCCATGGAGACAAATCTAAAAGCGGAAGCGCCTTGGCGCTGGAGTTATATAGATCTAATTGATAAAATGAAGCCCTCGATTTTGAGGGCTTCAAATCTTTTAAAAAGTTTTTTTAAAAAAAGTATTGCGTTGAATAGATAGTCCGTGATATTATAAAAAGCGTCGTCACAATACGACAAAGTTTTTAGTACGAGCCATTAGCTCAGTTGGTAAAGCACGATCGAATAAGCTTCCTTGAAATAGCATCAGGGCACACGCCGAGCTGCTACTTGAATAAGCTTCCTGAGGCGTGGGCATCCGGCGAATTAATGGATTAGAGAATCATTTTAGTACGAGCCATTAGCTCAGTTGGTAGAGCATCTGACTTTTAATCAGAGGGTCGAAGGTTCGAGTCCTTCATGGCTCACCAAAGTTTTTTGCTTTTGCAAAATAACTTTTAATATATGGCCCCTTGGTCAAGCGGTTAAGACACCTCCCTTTCACGGAGGTAACACGGGTTCGAGTCCCGTAGGGGTCATGGCTTTTGATTGTCAGTAAGAGGCTGGCAAGGACGGTTTCCTTGCTGACAATCAATTAAATATTGGTCTGGTAGTTCAGTTGGTTAGAATGCCTGCCTGTCACGCAGGAGGTCGCGGGTTCGAGTCCCGTCCAGACCGCCATATAAGTGGCTCAGTAGCTCAGTCGGTAGAGCAAAGGACTGAAAATCCTTGTGTCGGCGGTTCGATTCCGTCCTGAGCCATAAAAAGAGAAGCTTGCATTTGCAGGCTTCTCTTTTTAGTTAAAAATTGCGATTGTAATCCCAGTGTAATAAAACCACCTCTTTTTTACAAAAGAACCATTAGTTTTTGTCGATTATTGTAATAATTATATCCTCCTCCTTCAGAACTAGAAAAACCCTTATTTAATAGGGACTTTCCCCTACTTTTTAAAAAGAAAAACACGGAAATCTAATTAGAATATTTCACGTAAATGTAGGTAAATGTCAGTAATTATACATTTTTGTTACAGTATAAAGACTATTAATCTATTTACAAAAAATTATGTTAAAGTATAGAAGGTCTAAAATACTGGGGAATTCTTTAGTGGGTAAACACTAGATTAAGAGGGTTTTACCGTGGTTTAGGGAGGAAAAATGCTACTTTTCAATAAGGTATCAAAAACAAAAAAGTTATTTCTTAAGACAACGATTGCTACTACAATCGCTTCATCGCTGATTGCATTTAGTAACGGACCGGTTGCTTTTGCAGATACATCAAAATCAACCAAGGATTATGACGTATATCTGGATGGTACATATATAGGAAATATTGCAGATAAAGCTGTTGTAAATAAAATAATTGCTGCAAAAGTCGATGACAGCAACAATATCGATCAACAGGTGCAAAACATTCCATATCAAGTATTTCCTTCTGCTGCAAACAATCAAGAAACAGTCCGAACTATTAAGAGTATATTCCAACTTCAAACAGAGGCCTCTGCGATTATTATTGATGGTAAGCCCGTTGTTTACGTAGATAATCAAAATACAGCTGAAGAAGTTATGAATAAGCTAATCCAACAATACGTGCCGGAGGATCAATTAACCGAACTTAAGGCCAGAAAAGCTTCCGTCAATTCGACATTACCAGCATTAAAAGAAAATGAGTCTCGTCTATTAGACGTTCGATTATCAAAAAATGTTTCCTTTTCAGTAGAAAATATTGTTCCAGAAAAAATGATGTCAGCCGAAGAAGCAGTAACCTTTTTACAAAAAGGTACATTAGAAGAACAGAAATATGTGATTAAAGAAGGCGATGTGCTCGAAATGATTGCACAAAACCACGACTTGACACTGGCGGAGATCTTAGCAGTGAATCCCGGACTAAAAGGGGATACGCTCTTAAAAATCGGCGAAAAAATTAATATTACCGTTCCAAAACCATTTATCGAAGTGATTATTGATAAAGAAGTAAATAAAAAGGAAGAAATTCCATTTAAAAATACAGTTGTTGAAGACTCTTCCTTGCTAAAAGGTGAGACAAAGGTAAAACAAGAGGGGAATAGTGGCTCGCGGTCTGTTACCTATAAAATTACTGAACAAAATGGTGTAGCAGTGCAGAAAGTGGAGTCAAATGCGACAGTCCTTGAACAGCCTGTGAATCAGATTGTTATCAAAGGAACAAAAGTCATTCCGTCTCGTGGGGAAGGAAACTTTGCTTGGCCGACTGTAGGTGGGTATGTATCCAGTAAACAAGGGCCTAGATGGGGCAGAATGCACAAAGGCATTGATATTGCCAGACCAAGCAACAGAACAATAAAGTCAGCCGATAATGGCGTCGTTGTTTCTGCTGGCTGGGGCGGCGGTTATGGGAATAAAATTGTCATTGACCATCAAAATGGTTTCCGTACCATTTATGGACACATGTCGTCGCTCAAAGTTAGGGCAGGCCAGACGGTTTCAAAGGGTACTAGTATAGGTGTAATGGGAGCTACGGGAGATGCAACAGGTATACACTTGCATTTTGAAGTGTATAAGAATGGCAGCCTAGTAAATCCACTTTCCTATTTAAGATAAAAGGTAAGTCTCTAGATGATACTAGAGACTTTTCTTATTTTTATGGCTGTGTTAAAGGTTATTGTTGATTTTAAAGCCTACGTTGATTGGGGCGGAAATCAACAGCCCAGTTTAACAGAGCCTTTTTTATAAATAGAAAATATTGTTATTCCAATCTTGCCAAATGCTACTTATAGGTGAATTTATGCCAATAACATGATACAGTAATCTAGTATAGTTATGACTTCTAGAGCATTTGTTAAATAGATTAGATCGACTAAATGATAAGGAGAGATGGTATGGAAAAGAAAATTCTTGTTGTTGATGATGAAAAGCCAATTGCAGATATCTTACAGTTTAACTTGAAAAAAGAAGGATACGTTGTCTATTGTGCTTATGACGGAAACGAAGCACTCCAGTTGGTTGATGAAATCCAACCAGACTTAATCCTCTTAGATATTATGCTTCCATTACGAGACGGGATGGAAGTTTGCCGTGAAGTCCGTAAGAAGTATGAAATGCCGATTATTATGTTGACTGCCAAAGACTCTGAAATTGACAAAGTCTTAGGTCTTGAACTCGGTGCGGATGATTATGTAACCAAACCGTTTAGTACAAGAGAATTGATTGCGCGCGTAAAAGCTAACTTGCGCCGTCACCAGCAAATTCTGACGCAGCCAGATGCAGAGAACGAAACCAATGAAATTGAAATTGGTTCACTTATTATCCATCCTGATGCTTATGTCGTTTCAAAACGCGGTGAGACAATCGAGCTTACGCACCGTGAATTTGAATTGCTTTACTATTTGGCTAAACATATCGGTCAAGTGATGACGAGGGAACACCTCCTGCAAACGGTTTGGGGTTACGATTACTACGGAGACGTGCGGACCGTTGATGTAACGGTTAGAAGATTGCGGGAAAAAATTGAGGACAGCCCGAGTCATCCAACGTGGATTGTTACTCGCCGCGGAGTTGGATACTATTTGCGGAATCCTGAACAGGAGTAAGATGAATGAGAAAGGTTGGTTTCTTTCGCTCTATAAACGTAAAATTCGTTATCATCTATGTCCTCCTTATTTTAGTAGCCATGCAAATTATCGGTGTTTATTTTGTCAAACAGCTTGAAGAAACATTACGGACAAACTTCCAGACTTCGATAAAGCAACGGGTTGATTTGCTTGCCTACAATCTGGTTGAGGAAATGGAGAAAGAGAGAACGCCTGAAGATCCAACACTCGAAGAGGATATCAAAAAAATACTCAGAGACTTTGATGCAGGTGATATTTCGGAAGTTCGGGTGATTGAAAACAGGTCCCTTAAAATTCTTGGTACCTCACATCCCAGTAACCAAGGGGTGGTTGGACAAAGGACAACAGAGCTCCGAATCAAACAATCAATGGTTTTAGAAGAGGATCAAAGCGCAATATTAATCGACCCCCAAACAGGCCATCGGATTTGGGTCCTCTCTACTCCGATTATGTCTGGTAAAAAAGTAATTGGTGCGATCTACCTTGTCGCAAAAATAGAAAATGTCTTTGAACAAATGAAAACCATTAATGGGATTTTTGCTACAGGGACAGCGATTGCCTTATCGATTACAGCTATATTAGGGATATTATTAGCCCAAACCATCACAAGACCGATTGCTGATATGAAGAAGCAGGCCTTAGCGATGACCAAGGGTAATTTTTCACGGAAAGTTAAAGTATATGGCAATGATGAAATTGGGACACTGGCCGTTACGTTTAATAATTTAACGAAAAAGCTCCAGGAAGCACAGGCCATGACCGAAGGGGAACGTCGGAAGCTGTCATCTGTTTTGTCCTATATGACGGATGGTGTAATTGCTACCGACCGGAAAGGCCGGGTTATTTTAATCAATGAACCAGCGGCAGAAATGCTGAATGTTTCACGTGAAACAGTTCTGACCCAGCCAATTGTATCGTTATTAGATTTAGATGATACCAATTCCTTCGAAGACTTATTGGAGGAAAAGGATTCGATCATTTTAGATTACAGTACAAAAACCGAGCGTTATTTCCTGCGTGCCAATTTCTCTGTGATTCAAAAAGAGACGGGCTTTGTCAATGGATTAATTGCGGTTTTGCATGATATCACGGATCAGGAAAAAATTGACGCCGAACGAAGAGAGTTTGTCGCCAATGTATCCCATGAACTTAGGACACCGCTAACGACAATGAGGAGTTATTTAGAAGCTCTTGCAGATGGTGCCTGGCGGGATGAGGAGATTGCTCCGGAATTTTTAGAAGTGACGCGGACCGAAACAGAAAGAATGATTCGCTTGGTCAATGACCTGCTCCAGCTTTCAAAAATGGATAGTACGGATTACAGGCTGAAAATCGAATGGGTAAACTTCGTCGACTTCTTCCACCGCATCATTGACAGGTTTGAAATGTCGAAGGAACAAAACGTCACTTTTAAAAGAAAACTCCCGAATCATGTGATATTTGTTGAAATTGATGAAGATAAAATGACACAGGTCTTATACAATATTATTTCAAATGCCTTAAAGTATTCACCTGAAGGCGGAAACGTTACATTTTCGATTAAAGAGATGGACGATAAAATTATTGTCAGCGTAACAGACCAAGGCATGGGGATTCCGAAAGAGAATATTGGAAAGATTTTTGATCGTTTTTATCGTGTCGATAAAGCAAGAACTCGGAAACTAGGCGGTACGGGCCTAGGTCTGGCGATTGCAAAGGAAATGGTTAATGCTCATGGTGGGGCAATCTGGGCAACAAGTGAGGAAGGGAAAGGAACAAAGATTTCCTTTTCGCTCCCATATGAACGTTCTGAAGAGGATGAATGGTCATGAGATACGAAAATATTAAATCAGGGATTTTAACCTTTTTAGTTCTGGTTAGTATTCTTTTAACATGGAATCTTTGGACCTACCAGCCTAATTATGACACGATGGAAAAGAGTAATACGGTAGCTGAAGTCACCTTAAGTGAAAAACAAGAGGTCCAAAAGATCGTCAGGCCTGACCAGGTGTTTTTTCACGTGAAGGGTCAGCATTATGGAACCAATAACACAGAAGAGATCGAAAAGGTTCTCAAGCAATTAAGCAGTTGGGCCTTTTTTGATGTAAAAAAATATACAAACGAAGTGAAGAACATTAAGGAATTAATCCATGGCAGCGGCAATGCGGAAATTATTTTTCCAGGAGAAGTCCCGATTGAGTTATATCGCAGTGTCTTAAATATTGAGGGTAAAAAAATACCTTCTTTCACCTTCAATCGAATCATTGTCAATGTTGAGAATTCAGAAAAGGAAAATGGGATAGTTTATTTTGTTTCCACTGAACATCAGCAAGTATATATAAGTCATATTTCTTCTGCTCATTTAAGTGAATTTAATCGTAATATTTATAAAAATGCAGCGCAGTTCCCACGTCATTTCGCCTATGAAGCTTCTGAATGGCGGACGATTTTTCTTCCAGAAACTGAAACAGAAATGACAACCTATAAATATTTGCCTGTTAATCTTGATTCTGAGGAATTTAAAGAAGCACTTTTCAGCGATCCTAGTTTTGTGCAAAAAAGCTTCGTCCCTTCAGGGGAGGAATATACGAACGATTCTAGTAAAATGACGTTGAATTTCGAAAGTAACGTCCTTCGCTATGTCAATCCAACCGTAGAAGAGAATTTTGTTAATAGCTCTTATGATTTAGTCAAACGGAGTATTGACTTTGTGAATGAACATGGCGGCTGGACAGACCCTTATCGCTATGTTGACAAAAATGAACTTAATCACTCCGTAACCTTTCGTTTATACAGCATCGAAGGCTATCCCGTCTTTAACGGAAACGGGATTGCTGAAATTAGTGAGGTTTGGGGCCGAGATGAAATCAATCAATATATTCGGCCAAATATTTCTTTGGAGCTTCCCCTTACAACGGAAATGAAAAAGGTCACACGCCCATCGGGGCATGATGCACTGGAATTTTTACAAAACAAAAAGAATTTTAAGCCAAGTCTTCTTGAAGAAATGATCTTGGGCTATCGGATGGAAAAGGATTCAGATGAGAATAAGCTAATCCTTTTAGAACCCGCCTGGTTCTATCGCTATGATAAAACATGGGGACAGATTACGATGGAAGACCTAGGAGGATTGCAGCATGGATTGGAGTAAGATTAAAACAATTTTTATTATAACGTTCTTAATTTTAGATGTTTATCTCTTATTTCAATTCATGAAAGTCCGTGATGCCAATAAATATGAAGTGATTACGGAGGCCTCGTTTGAAGAAAAACTGAAAGCGGATGAAATCAAATTTGTGGACCTTCCCAAGGATCCCATTAAGGCTCAATACCTCAGTGCAAAGCCTAAGATGTTTAATCAAGAAGATATTAAAAAACTTAAGGGACAGACTGTTGTTCTAAGCGGAATCGGGACAACCTCTCTTCATGCCAAATTAGAGAAGCCACTGCAGTTAACTAATAAGTTTGAACCGGCAGAGCTTTCTACCTTTTTAACGGATAATGTGCTTTTTGGAGAGGATTATCAATTTGGAGAGAAAAGTAACAAAGATCAAACGATCACTTACTATCAACGATCGGAAAATTTCCCGTTGTTTAAGAATATTAATGGGATGATCACATTTAAAGTGAATGAAGCTGATCAAATTGTATCTTATGAACAGACCTTCCTGGAGGAAATGGAAACTTTAACAGCAAAAGAAGAAATTCTTAAGCCGTTAAAGGCGATTGAAACCTTGCACCAGAAAGGGATGTTGAAGTCGAAGAGTAAAATTACCAGGGTAGAGCTTGGCTATTCCACACTCATCCAGTTGGCTGCTTCACAAGTATTAGCACCAACTTGGCGCTTTGAGGTCGATGGTAAGGAGAGCCTGTTTGTGAACGCATTTGAAGGGCAGATTATTCAATTTAACAGCGATGAAAATAGTAAATTGGAGTGAAATAGCATGTCTTTAAGTTATAGCATTCTTGCAAGCGGGAGTACAGGGAACGCCCTTTATGTGGAGTCTGATGAACATTCGTTTCTAGTTGATGCTGGGTTTAGCGGTAAGCAAATGGAGGCACTGTTTGGACAAATTGACCGTGATATTAGTAAACTTTCCGGAATATTTGTCACGCATGAGCACAGTGACCATATTAAGGGAATTGGGGTTCTCGCCCGTAAATATCAGTTGCCTGTATACGCGAATGAAAAAACTTGGCGGGCGATGGAACACTCGGTCGGAGCGATTCCAACGGAGCAAAAGTTTGTTTTTGATACGGAAACAGTGAAGAGCTTTGGTGCTGTTGATATTGAATCATTCGGGGTATCACATGATGCTGCAGAACCCATGTTTTACGTTTTTCATCATGGAGGAAAGAAACTTGTCTTAATCACGGATACAGGTTATGTCAGTGACAGGATGAAGGGGACCATCTCCAATGCAGATGTGTATATTTTTGAATCCAACCATGATGTTCAAATGCTTCGGATGGGCAGATACCCATGGAATATTAAACGAAGAATTTTAAGTGATGTGGGCCATGTTTCCAATGAGGACGCAGCCTTTGCGATGAGTGATGTGGTTGGCGATCAAACTAAGCGAATTTATCTTGCCCATTTAAGCATGGATAATAACATGAAGGACTTAGCAAAAATGGCGGTAACACAGACCCTTCAGGAGCGTGGGCTGATTGTTGGCGAACAATTTGGCCTTTACGATACAGACCCGAAAATCCCGACTGCCTTAACGGCTGTGTAGATCATTTTAAAAGAATGAAGAGCCTTTTTATAGGCACTTCATTCTTTTTTTTATTGGCTATGTTGATTGGAACGAAGCGCCTGGAGCGCAAATCAACAGACGATAATTTATTAAAAAACTATGAACAAAGTCGTAAGTTTTTATTAATACAAGGTAATTATTTAGTAATTTATAGATGAACGAGTATAATTGTAATTATAAGCCAAAATAAACGGTAGCAATCTTTTCGGAAAGTGAGGAATGATGTAAAGTGGGTTATTATGATGATCATTCACAAAACCGCTTCAGGGAACAGAAAGGAAACAGGGGTGGAGTTTTCCTAGCCAGCGTAGTTGGTGCGATACTTGGTGCAATTTTAGTAATTATTGCTATTCCAGCCTTATCCAATCGTGGGTTCCTCCCCTACCAAATTGATTCAAATGAAAACAATGCAGTAGAATCAACTAACAATAATAATGATCAGAATATCATCCAAAAACAGGTTTCCTATGATGTGAACACAAATACAACGAAGGCAGTTGAAAAAGCAGCTGATGCTGTGGTCGGAATCAATAATATCCAGTCCACCAGCTTTTGGTCTGATGATCAAGCCGATTCAGAGGAAGAAGCCGCTGGAACGGGCTCAGGAGTTGTCTATAAGAAGGCTGGAGGTAAAGCTTTCGTTGTCACAAACCATCATGTGGTTGAAGGGGCAACAAAGCTGGAAGTAAGTTTGATTGACGGGACAAAGATCCCTGCTAAGCTGCTCGGCAGTGATGTCTGGACTGATTTGGCTGTCCTCGAGGTCGATGCGGACAAGATAAAAAAGGTAGCTGAATTTGGTGATTCCGATAGTTTAAAAATGGGTGAACCCGTTATCGCGATCGGGAACCCGCTTGGCGCAACCTTTTCAGGGTCGGTCACACAAGGAATTATCTCTGGACTTAAGCGGACGATTCCGGTTGATATTAATCAGGATGGATTAATCGACTGGAATGCAGAAGTACTGCAAACCGATGCGGCCATTAATCCAGGAAACAGCGGCGGGGCCTTAATTAATATTACTGGCCAGCTAGTTGGAATTAACTCCATGAAAATTGCGCAAAATGCAGTTGAAGGAATTGGATTATCCATCCCAATCAATTCGGCCCGGCCAATTATCGATGATCTTGAAAAGTTTGGAACGGTTAAACGTCCATATATGGGAGTGGATTTAAAATCAGTCTCTGAAATTCCAGCCTACTATCAAGAAGAAGCGTTGAAATTGCCTCGATCAATCAATTATGGTGTAGCCTTACGACAAGTCGTACCAAATTCGCCAGCCGCTCAAGCAGGCTTGCAAGAGTTGGATGTCATCGTAGAGATGGATGGGCAAAAAATTAACGACGTCATCGATCTTCGGAAACATTTGTACCAGAAAAAGAAAATTGGCGAGCAATTGGAGATTAAATATTACCGTGAAGGTAAGTTGAAGCAAACGACATTAAGATTAGCAGCAGAAACAACTCAATAAAAGCGTGGGCAAAACAGGAAAGTGAACCGTTCACTTTCCTGTTTTTATTTGTGTTATGATGTATAAGTTATTGCGTTATTTCGTATGACAGGATGATATAAAGTAAACAATAGCTTTAATGAAATGTATAAGTGTAGGAAAGGTGAAGTAGAAAATGATTTATTGCTGTGAGGAACATGTGGATATTGCCTTAGATACGATTGTGGATGATTTTGAGACTTTTCCCGTTTTGTCGAAAATAGATGTGGATAACTTATCAACAAACTGTGAATATTGTCAAAATACGGCTACATATGTTGTGGCGAACAAATGATTCCATACAAGATGTGGATAAAAAATGTGAATATGTGGATAACTTCTGTGGATATCTTGTTTGTAAGCTGTTTGTAATCAAGTTGAAAAGGGCTGTGGATTGTGAATATCTCGATTGTTACGGTTGGTAAATTGAAAGAGAAATATTTAAAACAGGGTATTGAGGAGTATTTAAAACGACTGACTGCCTATGCAAAAGTTGATGTCATTGAAGTTGCCGATGAAAAAGCACCTGAAATATTAAGTGAGTTGGAAATGGTCCAGGTAAAGCAAAAAGAAGGCGAAAGAATTTTAGCAAAGATTAGCCAAGATACATATGTAATTGCCTTAGCGATTCAAGGAAAATTAGGCTCATCCGAGGAACTTGCTGATTCACTAGACAAGCTAGCTACCTATGGAAAAAGTAAGATTGCCTTTGTGATCGGCGGGTCATTGGGCTTAAGTGATGAAGTCATAAAAAGATCTAATGAGCAGCTTTCTTTTTCGCGGATGACCTTCCCCCACCAATTGATGAGGCTCATACTCGTTGAGCAGATATATAGAGCGTTTCGGATTAATCGGGGGGAACCTTATCATAAGTAACGGCGGTTTTTACATTGATTACCTTATCGGGTCACATAATAAATAAAAGAGGCTATATGCAGGTACTAATATAGGTAAAAAAGATCACCAAACTAAATTGAGTGATCTTTTTTAATATATTGCTTACCTATCAAGCTGTTAATAGTAATATTGCGGAAGTCAAGTTAGTGAGACGATTGAAATTCTTAAATAACATGCAAGCTGAATTTTTAAAATGTCTTCCGGATTAGAAAAGGAAATTTGAAGCTTTTCTTCGATCCTTTTTAGCCTTTGATATAAAGTATTAACATGGATATGCAACAGTTTGGCTGTTTGTGTAGCTTGACGGTCGTTTTCCATATATGCAAGCAGGGTTTGTTCCAAATCTAAAGCACCATCTTTATCAGATTGGAGGGGGTTAAAAACTTCACTAACAAACGAGTTCAAGTCATCCATGGGTTGGTGAATAAAAAGATGATTAATGCCAATATCCTGATAATTTACGATACTTTTAAGCTGCCTCGAGATAAGAAAAGAAAGGGCTTTATCCGCTTCGGAGTAACTTTTTGCTATATTACCCATACTTGGATAGCAAGTACCAATCCCTACTTTTAGCGATTCTTCATGCACATTAATCCAGTTGGAATGAATAAGCTCTAGTTTCTTTTTTACATAATCTTGATCTGCATAGTTATTAAATTGGCATACCAACGTCACTTTATTTCCATAACCAAAAACGATTGAAACATATATTCCTAACTCTTTTTTAATTTGGGCAATTAGTTTGTGCATTTGCATATAAAGAAAATGAAAATCTGCATGAGGATGGATATGAATTGCGATTGCCATATAATAGGAATGATGATCAATTCTAAGTTCAATGGCCTTCTTTCGTATCAGGTTATATTCTCGGCACTGAATAAAATCATTAAATAGATCATTTGTTTTTTGATAATAAGAATCCACTAATGTTTGTTTTCTGATAATCTCTAATGCAATCACTGAACTTGCCTGTTCAATAATCATTTTGTTTAAAGGAAAAAGATCATCTTTCTCCATTTCTACTGCCATTATTCCAATCGGTACATCAATAGCAATAATGGGGTGAATATACAATGATTGACTATTAATAGACTCAGTAAAAAAAGATTGAGTTTGTAATTTTGTATTTATTTTTATCATTTCTGAAGGAAGTTCCAATTTCCATGGGGTTGGACTTGAATATAGTTGATTATCTGTTAAGTCTACTATCATTAATGGATGGTTTATCATCTTTTTTATTTCATTTGCAATTTTTTGTAAACCCTTATTTTGAAGAGACAGTTTTATTAAAGTATTGTGTATTGTATCTCGTTGAATTAAAAGATCATTTTGTTTTTTGAGATTTTGGTAGAGTCTCGAATTTCTTAATACAATAGAAACCTGATCAGAAAAACTTTCTAACAGTTGTTGATCATCTTTCGTTAAAAGGGGATAAGAACCATTTTGGTAGACGATCAATACACATAAAGTACTCTCCTCAACCTTTATTGGAACTGAAATAATGGATTTCAAATCATCAAATTGGACAGAATTATACAGATGAAAAAGATTATCTGATGAAATATTAGATGATTCTGAGAGAATTTCATCTATATTGGTAAAAATAAAAGATTTATTATCTTTAAATGTTTTCCCGATAATTCCCTCCCCAACCTTCATCCTCATTTTTCTAATTTCTTCACTAGGACCGCCCGTCCAAGCTTTAGGAAATAGCACATCTAAGCTTGGCTCGTACATCCATAGAACTCCCATATCTGCTGCAGGTATAACAGATATGGCATTTTCTAATATTTTTTTTAACAAGTCATCTAAATCTTCGAGTACGGATATATCACGAATGCTCTCCATCATTTTGTTCCTAATATATTTTTCTCTATCTAGCATTACTTGCAAGTAATGTAAATCTATTATCGGTTTAAGTTTTTGCTTGCTCTCAATGTTTAGTACGGAAGATTTGCTGAGTCTGATGACAATGGTTGTATGATTGGAATAACGATAGTAAATATCGGTGTATTTTTCATTGGTAAGTATTTTTTCATTGAAAAATCTTTCTGGTGTGGGAGTTTCTTTGTCAAAATGATGAGATAAAACAAGTGAAAAATCTAATCCTTTTATACTTTGCCACATCTGAAAATGTGAAAGGCAACAGGTATCAATTAAAAATTGTTTGATTTTCATCAAGGTCTCCACTTTTTACAACCCCCCAAAGGACTATGTAGAACTAAACATAATTTATGTGATTATTATATAGGACCCAACATTGTTTGAATAGTCTAAATTTTTTATACTTAAATAGAGTTCAACAAATTTCGCTAGGAGGAACTATATGGTATCCAAATTATCGCAGAACTGGAAGTATGTCATTATCATCTTACTATTTTTAGGGTGGTCAATTGGAAATTTTGATCGATTTTTTATGAATTATGCGATTTTAGGTATTTCAAAGGATCTCCAATTAAGTGCCTCACAGACAGGAATTGTTTTAAGTAGCTTTTTTGCAGGTTATGCATTAATGCAAATTCCAGGTGGATGGCTCGCCGATCGTTTTGGTTTCCGAAAAATAATTATCATGGCTGTTTTTGCTTGGTCCGTTTTCACTATTTTGTCAGGAATGGCATGGTCCTTCATGTCCTTAATCCTTATTCGATTTCTTTTTGGACTTGGGGAAGGTAGCTTTTTTCCATCTGCATCAAAAGGTATTGCGAGTTGGTTTCCGCAAAATGAACGGAGCCGTGCCATGTCATTCATGCTTACTTCTGGTACGATTATGGGGGTAATAACACCAATAATTGGTACCCAATCCATGCAAAGTATCGGTTGGAGAATGATTTTTTACATTGCGGGTGCCATTGGTATTATATTTGCCTTGCTATACGTCTTTTTCATAAAAGAGCGGAAAGGTTCAACTATAGGAAGGAATGATAACCCTTCCAAGAGTAAAGCTCCTTTAAGAGATGTTTTAAAAACTCCGATTATATGGAATTTGTTCATTGCCTATTTTGCCATTTATGCAGTGCAATGGGGATTAATGGCATGGATGCCAACCTATTTAGTAGAGGCACGCCATCTCGACTTAACATCAGTTGGGTATATTTCAGCTATTCCAGCGTTTGCAGGAATTATTGCGATGATTGTAAGTGGCTATATTTTAGATAAATTACCTGAAGGGAAAGATAAGGTAATTGCAGCCGTATTTGCAGTATTAACTGCGGTTTTTCTATATTTAATGGCTTATGCGCCAAACATAGCAATGTTTGTTGTCTATCAAAGTGTTGTTACTGTATTAATGTCGTTTAATATTATTCTGATCATCTCATCTCCATTAAAAATGCTATCTGAAGAGGTTGTAGGAACTGCAAATGGGTTCATTAATACTGGTGCACAATTCGCTGGTGTCCTAACTCCCATGTTAATAGGATTTTTAGTAGATGCTTTTGACGGTTCTTATACAGTTGCTTTTATTATGCTAATTATGTTTGCTCTATTGTGTGCTGGATCTTTATTTTTAATTCGCACCAAGAAAGAGGTTCCTTCTTTCAATAAAAATGTAAGTTAGGAGATGGAAAAATTGACTGCTATATCAAAAAAAATTACAAATTTAATAGATGAAAAACGCACATTGTATGCACAGCTAAGTGATCAAATATGGGAGTTTGCAGAAACCAGATTTGAGGAATTCCGTTCAGCTGATTTGCTTTGTGAAGCATTGGAAAAGGAAGGGTTTGCAGTAAAAAGGGGAATAGCTGGTCTTGAAACAGGCTTTATTGCTTCATATGGATCTGGTCATCCGGTCATTGCTATTCTCGGTGAATACGATGCCTTGGCAGGGCTAAGCCAACAAGCACGCAGTGATAAGTTTGAGCCCATTATTAAAAATGGAAATGGCCATGGCTGCGGACATAATTTGCTGGGAGTAGGTTCCCTAGCGGCAGCCATTGCGGTTAAGGATTATATGAAAGAACATAAGCTTGCTGGAACAGTACAATATTTCGGCTGTCCGGCAGAAGAAAGTGGATACGGGAAAACATTTATGGCAAGAGACGGTCTTTTTAAAGATGTTGATGCTGCCTTCTCATGGCATCCTGCAACAATGAATGCTGTCATGCACTCTACTGCAAATGCCGTCATCCATGCACACTTTAAATTTAAAGGGAGAAGTGCCCATGCTGCTGCAGCTCCCCATTTGGGTAGAAGTGCTTTAGATGCTATCGAGCTAATGAATGTCGGAGTCAATTATATGAGGGAACATATTATTGATGAGGCACGCATTCATTATGCGGTAACAAATACGGGAGGAATGGCTCCAAACGTAGTTCAAGCTGATGCTGAAGTGACCTATTTAATCCGTGCACCGAAACCATATCAGGTAAAAGAGCTTTATGACAGAGTAGTAGACTGTGCCCGCGGTGCGGCACTTATGACGCAAACGAAGGTTGATTTCGAAATTCATGGATCTTGTCATAATTTGATTCCTAACATGACTCTTGAAAAAGTGATGTACCAATTTATGCAAGAAATAGGAGCGCCTCTTGCTACTGAACATGATATAAACTATGCAAAAACAATCTATGAAACATTGACTGTCGAGGAGAAGCGTGCGGCAGCTTTACAAGTTGGGAAACAGGGAGCTTCTCAATTAGCAGAACGACCTATTGCCGACTTTATCGTTCCTTTTTCTGAAAAAGAAACATTTATGGGAGGTTCTACTGATGTTGCCGATGTTAGCTGGAATGTTCCAACAGCACAATGTGTTACTTCCACCTGGGCTTTTGGAACACCGTTTCATACTTGGCAGGCTGTCGCACAAGGTAAAGAAAGATACGCACATGATGCAATGCTATTAGCTGGAAAAGCAATCGCATTTACTGCTATTTCGGCTCTTGAAAACCCAGAATTACTTGAAAATGCTAAAAAAGAGTTAGCGACAAGACTCGATGGGGAAACTTATAAATCTCTAATCCCGGAAGACCTTACACCTCCGAAATATAGACAAAAGGTGTATCAAACAATATGAAATTCTAAAAGTGAATTTGATAAATCGCAATCTATGTGAATTTTTCCTACGGCTTCCGTTTTTTCTTTGGCCGATAAGAAAGTATAACTTTCTTATCAGGCATAAGTTCAACTACGCCTCATAAACCGCCTAACGGCTTGCATAGGCTTTTATGGAAATATGTCTTGGATTCCATCTTTTCTAAAAACAAAATTCTCATTATCGATTAGTACAGTTGGAACCATCCTGGCATTCAATGCCGTTGGAGGAACACTAGCATTAGCCATTGTTGTATGCAGTCTCATTACCCTTGCTGTTATAACAGAAAAATAATAGGAGGAGAGAATATGTTAAATCAACTTTTACAAAAACTAGATGAGAAAAAAGAAAGAATGATAGAAATTCGCAGATACCTTCATCAATATCCTGAGTTATCTTTTAAAGAGGAAAAGACAGCTCAATATATTGCTGATTTTTATAAAGATAAAGATGTAAAAATACGAACCAATGTTGGTGGATATGGAGTAGTTGTAACAATCGAAGGCGGCCTCCCAGGCAAATCGATTGCCCTAAGAGCTGATTTTGACGGATTGCCAATTACGGAAGAGGCAGATGTCCCGTTTAAATCACAAAATCCAGGCGTTATGCATGCATGCGGTCATGATGGACATACTGCCTATTTAATGATTTTAGCCGAAGCATTAATCGAGATGAAAGATCAATTAAAAGGAAATATCGTACTTCTGCATCAGCCTGCGGAAGAAACACCTCCTGGCGGCGCCGTTGCGATGATTGAAGATGGATGTTTAGAAGGTGTTGATAGTGTTTTCGGCATTCACCTAATGTCCCTAGCGGATACTGGAGAAGTCTGCTATCGTGCCGGAGAAATGCTGGCCGGACGTTCGTATTTCAAAGTGAAAATCCAAGGAAAAGGCGGACATGGTTCAATGCCGCACACAAGTAATGACAGCATTGTTGCCGCAAGTCATTTCGTTGTCGCAGCTCAGACGATTGTCAGCCGCCGAATCAATCCGTTTGATATGGCAACAGTAACCATCGGCTCGTTTGATGGTAAAGGATCCTTCAATATTATTAAGGATAGTGTGGAACTTGAAGGAGATGTTCGGACGATGTCCAGTGAAGTTCGCGCTACAGTAGAAACGGAATTCAAGCGAATTTTAGCAGGGCTTGCTCAAGAATTTGATATTACCTATGATTTAATCTATTCACATGATTACCCTGTTTTAGTGAACGATAATGAGATGACAGAACTGGTTGTTAAGGGGATTAGAAAGGCAGAAATACCTGAAATCAAAGCGGTTGTAGAGACACCGCCTGTATCGGATCAGAGGATTTTGCATATTATCTACAAAAGGTTCCAGGCAGCTTCTTCTATGTTGGGGCAAAGCCTGCTGAAGGTCCTGTTTATCCTCACCATCATCCTAAATTTGTCATTAATGAGGATAGCCTGATTATTGCAGCAAAAGCAATGGCAGCTGTTGTTGCTGAATACTTTGGACAAAAGTAAACTAGGGAAGGGTTCTTATGCTTTGAGCGTGAGGACCGTTTTCTCTAAGGGAGTGATCATATGTCTTTTACTAGTTTAAAAGAATTAATCGAACTTGCGGAGCAGGAGAAAACAAGCATTGCAGAATTAATGATTAAAATAGAGATACAGCAAAAAGGTGAACCTAGGGAGACGATACTTAAAAAAATGGCCGAGCAATTTACGGTGATGGAAGAGGCAGTCCGCAAAGGAACAACGAGCCCTGTTATGTCACGCACTGGTTTGACTGGAGGCGATGGTCACCGACTATATCAATATGCCGAAGGAGGGAATTCCTTTGTCAACCCCTCGACATTAAATGCTGCAGCGAATGCTCTCGCGGTATCAGAAGTAAATGCGGCAATGGGGCGGATTGTAGCCACCCCAACAGCAGGTTCAGCGGGAATATTGCCAGCTGTACTTGTGCACGCTCTTAACAGCAGGAAATTTACCCAGGGACAAATTGTCCATTCAATGTTCACCGCCTCTGCTCTTGGCTTAGTAATCGCGAATAAGGCGTCCATCTCAGGAGCTGCCGGCGGATGCCAGGCCGAAGTCGGATCAGCAACTGCAATGGCAGCAGGCACCCTAGTAGAGCTTGCTGGTGGAACACCAACACAGGTCGGAAATGCTGTCGGTCTTGCTTTAAAGAATTCACTTGGACTGGTTTGCGACCCGGTTGCGGGGCTGGTGGAAATCCCATGCATCATTCGTAACGGTTTACATGCAATTACCGCACAAGTTGCGGCAGATATGGCTTTAGCTGGGGTAACAAGCATCATTCCTCCAGATGAAGTGATCCATGTGATGCATGAAGTAGGACAGCAAATGCCGGAGTCTCTTCGGGAAACAGGGATTGGCGGTCTTGCCGGAACTCCAACAGGGCGAAAATTAAAAGAGCAGATTTTTAGCGAAAGAAGCAGCGGCTGCGGACCGGCAAAATACCAAAGCGCTTATGAGATCATCGGCCCCGTAATGGTTGGCCCTTCGAGTTCGCATACAGCTGGAGCTGTCAGAATCGGGAACATCGCCCGCCAACTATTAAATGAAAATCCATTATATGTAAAGTTTTCGCTGATGGGCTCCTTCGCAGAAACCTATCAAGGACATGGAACAGACCTAGCACTATTAGCAGGTGTTCTTGGTTTATCGACAATGGATGATGGCATTCCAAGTGCCAAAAAAATTGCTGAGGAAAAATGCTTACAATACGAATTCACGAAACGGGTGCTTGGAAGCTATCACCCGAATACCGTTCTCGTGGAATTGATAGGTGCCTCACGTACTGTAAAGGTATTGGCCAGTTCTTTAGGCGGCGGTAAAGTGGAGGTTCAAGAATTGGAGGATTATCCGTTAAAATTTTCTGGTGAACGCCCAACACTTGTGATCCGTCATACCGACCGAAAAGGGGTTATTTCAGAATTATTGGGGATTCTTTATCAAAGAGGGTTTAACATTGCCCGAATGGCTAATGAGCGTTCAAAAATTAATGGTCCTGCGATAACGGTTTGCGAAATTGACAATAAAATCGAAGAAACTGTCTTAGCTTTATTAAAAAAAGAGATTCCGATTATTGACGAAATTGTCTTGGTTCAAACTAAGTAGTTGCCTAACTTAGGTAAATCACTTATCTTTCAACTAGCAGCGTTGAAACTAACAGGAACAACGGTTGTAATCTCCCCTCTAAAAGCTCTAATGGATATCCTTATTATCTAGGAGTGAGTTAGAACAAAAACTTGATCCTTTTTATAGTTACAGAGAGATAATTGCTTATTTGTCCAAGGGTATCTACAATGTTAAGGCTATTTTACATGAGGAAGCAAAAGAAGCCTACTTAAATGGAGCATTTGTAAACCTTCATATTTACCATGAAGATGGTAGTGATGTTTATGAAGATTATGTTTGGATAGAATTCCCTGAGCCATTAAAAAGCTTGAGCCAAGATGTTCCAATAGAATATATTACACATGGATTAAAATTTGCATTAAGTGACTGGGCTTTTGTTGTTAAAACAGATATGGGAATAGAAATAGAGCTAAATGAATTAGGTAAGGCCTTTTTAAAGGTAATAAGGTATGTAAGACCACAATTAGAATTTTTAGCTGATGCACCACATATGGAAACTAGGTCTGACTTATAAATTTTTTCGCCGATAGACTTGTTACGGTGAACCTTACCATAAGTAGCGGCGGTTTTTTTTATAATAAATTATAATACGCAGACTAACCCTTGAAATGTGCATATGTAAAATAAAGGGTTAGTTTTTCCGTTATAAAAGCAGACATTGATAACATTCTAGCCTAACCTAAGTAGGGATAAGGCATTTGAAAGTAATTGGTTCTTTTCAGTTTTTGAGAAAAATTTTTAATAAATCACTATTAACTATTTATAAATAACTTTTGTGTATAAAGAAAAGGTTGCGGATCATTCTTTAAGTAGCAAGTAAAATAACATATTTACTTTTAAATATAAATCAGGAATCAGCACACTTTTAAATTTAACAGAGATTTTTCCCTTCTTCTTGTATATATTGTATATCAACGAAAACTTTTAAATTTTGATTACTAGAACCTTTATAAACACCTTTTACTGGGACGATATCACTATAGTCACGCCCATAAGAGAGCTTTACATATCGCAAGTCAATTTTACCATTATTGGTTGGATCGAGTCCTACCCATCCGAATGATGGTACGTATGCTTCTACCCAAGCATGGGAAGCGTGTTGAAAATGAGATTGATTACTTTCTATATCACCAATAAAATGATATCCACTTACATATCGTGATGGAATATTGAATATTCTACAAGTTGCTATCATAATATGGGCATAATCTTGGCAAACCCCTCGTTTTAATCTTAATGTTTCTTCTAAGGTTGTATTTACGTTCGTTACTTTTTGATCGTAGGTAAAATTTGAATAGATTGCATTTGAAATTTGTTCAAGCAATTGATAAATACTTTTTGATTGATTTTCATCAATAAATGTATAAACGAATTTTTTTAATTCAGGTGTTATGATAGAATAGGGAGTTTCCATTAAATAATCTGCAAACTTATTTTGGAATTTTTTATTGATAAGGATGGCACGTTCTTCCTCATAGGTTAGCTGACTTCTTTCTCGTTGCTCCGTCACAGTTGTCTCCACAATGGAATCCATTTTAATTGTCAGATGTTGATGTGGGGAATTAATAGTAAAATAATGCACCAGATTCCCAAAATAATCAGTATATGGGAATAATGAAACGGCCGGGTCAATCATAATGGTATGCTCACAACATGATTGACGTCCATCGTTTATGGGAGAAAGCCGGAGCTCATTGACACTGGCCACTACTGGATCTTTGTATGTATATTGGGTAAGATGAGTAATTTTTAATTTCACGCTTAAACAAACTCCTCTTGAAAAAATGTTTTTGTAATGATTACTCCGAGTCTATTAATAGATTCCAGCATGTCAAGAATCAGTTCTAATCCAACAGATTCATAATTTTCACCATCTAAACCTGCAAGATTCTGCTTTAATTTTGTGACAAGCTCTATAGCTTTCTCTGCAAGTAAATCAAATTGATAGTCTTGTTTTTTAATCTTCATTAAAAAGATTTCCAAAGTAGACAAGGAATATCTTACTGAACGAGGGAAAGTAGGATTTAAAATTAAAAATTCAATCACTTTTGCTAAGGTAACGTCATCAGCATAAACTTTTCGAAAGGCTTCATATCCACCAACGGACTTCAATAATACAATTAATCGATTATACTTGGCATGATTACAAAGAGGAAGGGAGTCCTTTGTAAAATTAGTATAGATGCTTTGTAGAATACGGACAGTGTTTTCAGCACTCTCAAGAGATTTACCAGATTGAAAAAAATTCCATTCATGATTCCGAACCATTGTGGAATAGGCAGTTCCGTTAAAAAGGGATAACCATTCTTTTGAATGTTGAAAAAAATTATACGGTGACTGCATCATCATGCTACTTAAGTCTTGCTCATTTAACCAAAGATAAAACTCATTCATTATATCCCATAATTCACCGGGCAAAAGCTGCCGTAAAGCACGCATATTATTTCTTACAAAATAAACACAAGAAAACAAGGAATTTTGATTGATCGGCTCAAACGTTAAAAATTGAAGAGCAGTCGTTTCATTAGCATGTTCAAAGTGTTCTTTAAAAAAATGAATGTCACCAATTGAGGCAATAAGCCTTTCCCATATATATTCATTATCATGACTTTTTAATTCATGACGCATATGGTAATTTACATCAATTATTCTCGTGTAATTTTCTGCTCTTTCCAAATATCGGCCTATCCAGAATAAATTTTCAGCAGTACGATTCATCATTTTTCTTTCACCTCATTTTTATTTTCATCATTAATAAGGCTTTCCAATACCCATGTATCCTTCGTACCCCCACCTTGGGATGAATTCACCACAAGTGAACCATCTTTTAAAGCTACCCGTGTAAGTCCTCCTGGAACAACATGTACATCTTTCCCCATAAAGACAAATGCCCGTAAATCAATATGGCAGGGTGCTATATTTTTATTTGTAACGGATGGAGATGTGGACAACTTCATTGTGGGCTGAGCAATAAATTTTTCAGGTGTTCGGATAATCCTTTTAGCAAATGAGCTAATTTCCAGTTCAGAGGCAGTTGGTCCAATTAACATGCCATATCCACCGGAAAGTGACCTTTCCTTGACAACCATTTCAGGCAAATGATTGAGAACATACTCTCTATCAACTTGATTGGAAAGAATATAGGTAGGAACATTTTTTAAAATTGGTTCTTCGTTTAGATAATAACGGATCATCTCTGGTACAAAATTATAGATGGCTTTATCATCGGCAATGCCAGTTCCTGGGGCATTGGCAATAGCGACATGGCCAGCACGGTAAACATTCATTAGTCCTGGAACCCCAAGCAATGAATCTGGACGGAAAGTAAGGGGATCAAGGTATTCATCGTCAATACGTCGGTAAATTACATCAACTTGATGAAGTCCATCTAAGCTTTTCAAATAAACCCTTTGGTCATGAACAATTAAGTCTTTCCCTTCTACGAGTTCAATTCCCATTTCTTGAGCGAGATACGTATGTTCAAAATAGGCAGAGTTATGGATTCCTGGTGTAAGTAAAACAACAGTAGGATTTTTTTTTGACTGGGGAGCAAGGCTTCGTAAACTACTTAATAAAATATTTAAACTTTGATCAATATCTCTAACATGGTGATTAAAATATAATTCTGAAAAAAGATTTACCATGAGGGAACGGTTTTTATAAACATAGGACAACCCTGAAGGAGTTCTTACATTATCTTCTAATACATAAAAATCTCCAGTCTCACTCCGAATTAAATCAATACCGGATATTGGTATATAAACGTTATTTGGAATATTCATTCCTGTCATTTCTTTACAAAAATAAGGGTTAGTAATAACCATGTTCCTTGGAATGATATTGTCTTTAAGTATGTTTTGTTCATGGTACACATCATAAATAAATTGGTTTAATGCACAAATTCTCTGTTTTAATCCTTTTTCTAAAAGTGACCATTCATCTGATGTTACAATTCTAGGAATCATATCAAAGGGAATGGTTCTTTCTAATGATGAATCATTCGGATTTTCATTATACAAAGTAAAGGTGATACCTTGTTTAATCATTTGTGATTGCAAAAAAGAGTTTCGATTATCTAACTCATTTGCCCCCATTTTTGAAAATCGTTGAAAGACAGATTCATAAGGTGTTCGAACTGTACCAAATTGATCAAACATCTCATCATAATAAGAAGATTTTGTGTAATTGGAAAATGAATGTGTTTGTACAGTTTTTAATAAAGGTATAGACATTAGAGCAACCCCTTAAAATTCAACTATTTTACTAATTGTTAAATGTTATGTTTCCTAACATGAACACGGATTATTATATGACACCTATAAACTGCGTTTTGTCGAAATAGCTCCTGAATTTGTGACAAATTTGTGACAAATTTGTGAACTTTTCAAATTTTAAACAAAGTGTTATGATAAATGACATGTAAATAGATATGTGATATTTTGTGACACATAATGTGATATAAAACAAAAAGACGGATTATTTCGAAAAATATAAGAAATAAATGGATATGGGCGGGGGTATGAGTGAGGTTTACAATCGGCAAAAAATTGATCATTGGTTTTCTGGCAGTAGCTATTTTTTTTGGTAGCATAAGTCTGATTTTTTACTATTACATAACAAAAGTAAACGACTCCTATTCAAATTTAATGAATCGGCGGGTGCAGATTTTATCGAACGCAAAAGATATTCAAGTGGTTTCATTACAACAAACCAGTAGTTTACGCGGCTATCTTCTGACTCAAAGCCCGGATTTCTTAATTGACTTGCGAACAGCGAATACACGCTCGAATGACCTTATAAATGAAACCAAATATTTGGTCACTCAACCTGAAACGAAAGATGCCGTAACAAAGTTAGAAGGGCTCAATAAAGAATTCCAGAAAAAATATGAACAATTACTTACAAACTATCAAAATCACAAGGACCAAAAAGAGGCTTTGGATTATTTTGTTACAGAAATTTTACCCATAGGCGTACAGTTGCAGCCACTAGCGAAATTCATTACAGATCGCAATCAACTATTAATGGATGAAGGGATAAAAAGGAATACAGAGCTGGTCCAAAAGGTAAAGGCAACGACCATCCTTTTAAGTGTTTTATCTATTATTTCTACCATTTTGATTGGGCTGCTTTTGTCACGGAATATTATCGGTAATCTATTTAAAATAACGAATGTGATCGCTGGCGTTACCTCCGATTTTAAAGCAGCGACACCATTGCCGCGAATTGAGGTTTCTTCCCAAGATGAAATCGGCGATATCGCCCAAGCTTTTAATGAAATGGCTAAAGCCCTTCAGGAACAAAGCTGGTTAGAGACGAAAATTACAGAAATGGCTACCATGTACCAAGGAATTCATGATTTACAGAACTTGGCGGAGCAATTCATCACGAAGATTACGCCGATGATGGGAGCAAGTTACGGTGTTTTCTATATCAAAAAGGGCTCTGGGGATGGAAAACGCCTCCATAGGCTCGCAGCATATGCTTATAATGGTCAGGACATTGGCTCGCCGGTTTTTTGCTTCGGAGAAGGGCTAGTCGGACAGGCCTCATTGGAAAAGAGAATGATTTTGCTTACCGATATTCCGGAACAATATATTCAAATCTCCTCAGGAACAGGGGCGGCCCAACCGTCAAGCATTATCATCATACCGGTAGAATTTGAAGGGCAAGTCACTGCTGCCATTGAATTGGCATCATTCAATCCATTCAGCCCAATTCAGCAAACGCTGCTGAAACAGATACTGAATCATATTGGGATTACGATAAACAGTGTGGTTGGCCGCATGCAGATAGAAAATCTGCTAAGAGAATCGAAGGTATTAACGGAAGAACTTCAGAGTCAGTCTGAAGAGTTGCGGCTCCAGCAGGAAGAACTACAAAGCATTAACGAAAAGCTTGAGGAACAATATAAAAACGCCGAACAAAAGTCAAAAGAATTAGAAAAGACAAAAATAGAACTGGAAGAAAATGCAGAGCAACTTGTTCTCAGTTCGAAATACAAATCGGAATTTCTCGCTAATATGTCACATGAGCTGCGGACTCCTCTCAATAGCTTGCTGATATTGGCCCGCCTGCTTGCTGACAATGAGGATGGAAATTTAAAGGAGAAACAAGTGGAATTTGCACGTACGATCTATTCATCCGGCAATGACCTGTTTCAGTTAATCAATGACATTTTGGACTTATCGAAAGTGGAGTCGGGAAAAATTGATATCATTCCTGATGCAGTGAACTTAATGAGTATTTGTACTTCTTTGGAGGGTCAATTCCTCCCGGTGGCCCGTCAGAAAGGTCTTAAACTTACTGTACAGCTGGAGTCAGGACTGTCGGATGCCATCTTTACGGATGAATACCGTTTACTTCAAATATTAAAAAATTTGCTATCCAATGCCTTTAAATTTACCAAACAAGGCAGCGTCCTGATGCATATTTTCAAAGCGGGCAAAGAAATTTTATCCAAGCATTCTGAACTGAAAAATATAGATACAGCCTTGGCCTTTTCTATAACAGATACAGGCATAGGGATTCCCAAAGAGCAACAAAGCCTTATCTTTCAAGCGTTTCATCAAGGGGACGGGACGACCAGCCGAAAATACGGAGGTACAGGATTAGGACTTTCGATTAGCAGGGAAATCGCCCAATTATTAGGCGGGGTTATTCATTTTGAAAGCATCGAAGGGATAGGAAGCACTTTTACACTGTTTTTGCCCATTGATGTAGTGGATATTATTTCAGCAACCGGAATCTTCAAGCTAGAGGCTGCTGCGGCGCTTGCCGAATCCTCAACAATGGAGCAAGAGACCCCTTTATTACAAAATAGTGAACCTTTTTGGAATGGCAAGAAAATATTGATCGTTGATGATGATATGCGTAATATATTTGCACTAACTACGGCTCTAGAGAACCGGAAAATGAAAGTGGTTTTTGCAGAAAATGGGCGACAGGGTATTATGGTTTTACAAGAGAATCCGGACATCGATCTCATCCTTATGGATATAATGATGCCCGATATGGATGGATATGAGGCGATTAGCGCCATTCGACAAATACCTCAATATGAAGATTTACCGATTATTACGCTTACGGCTAAAGCGATGAAAAATGACCGGGAAAAATGCATTGAGGCTGGTGCGTCCGATTACATAAGCAAACCTGTTCATTTGGAGCAGCTTTTCTCGCTCATGCAGGTTTGGTTGTACAGATAGGTGGAATCAATGTTGCGCGAATCCTTAGACAGAACCCTAATGTGTGAAACAGAAGTTGTTGACGAGTTGGAGCAAATCGAAATCAAGCTTTTGCTCGAAGGGATATACCGGCATTATGGATTTGACTTCCGAAACTATGTATTCTCCTCCATTCGGCGAAGAATTTGGCATCGAATTCAAGCTGAAAATCTGACCAGCGTATCCGGTCTACAGGAGAAAGTTCTTCATGATCCCCGAACCATGAAGAAATTATTGGAGGATTTCTCCATTAATATAACGGAGATATTTCGCGATCCAAGTTTTTTTCTGACCTTTCGTCAAAAAGTAATACCGGTATTGAGGGAATACCCTTCTATTCGCATTTGGCATGCAGGCTGTCCTTCAGGCGAAGAGGTGTATCGATGTCTATTTTGTTATATGAGGAAGGCTTGCATGAAAAAACGGGAATTTATGCGACAGATATGAATGAGTCTGTTTAAAAAAAAGCTAAACAGGGGGCTTTTCCATTAAAGAAAATGCAAATCTATACAAAGAATTATCTAAAGGCTGGGGGTACGAGAGCATTCAGCGAATATTACACTGTTAAAGACGAACAGGCGACTTTCCACTCATTTTTGTGCGAAAATGTTGTATTTGCTCAACATAATTTAGCGGTCGATCACTCCTTTAATGAATTTCACGTGATTATTTGCCGGAATGTGATGATTTATTTTAATGCGGAGCTCCAAAATCGTGTCCATGACTTATTCTATGAAAGTTTGATTGTATCCGGAATTCTAGGAATAGGACAAAAAGAAGATATTGTCTTTACTTGCAAGAAAAAGTGTTATGAGGAGATAGATTCCAATGAAAAACTATACCGAAAAATTAAGTAGCGCTACACAAAAAGTCAATATATTACTCGTCGATGATCGTCCTGAAAATCTGCTTGTACTCGAAAGTTTACTATCCACCCCCCGTTATAATTTAATCACTGCCTATTCCGGTGAGGAAGCGTTGAAGCATGTGCTGACTACAAATTTTGCCGTTATTTTGCTCGACGTACAAATGCCGGGAATGGACGGTTTTGAAACAGCTAGGTTAATCAAATCACGGAAAAAGTCAAAACATATTCCGATTATTTTTATTACAGCAATTAGTCAGGCCATAGAGCATGTTAAACAAGGGTATTCAGCAGGTGCCATTGACTATATTTTTAAGCCGTTTCATTCGGAAACGCTGAAAATGAAGGTTAAAGCTTTCGTGATGATGCATCAATACCAGGAGCAAATTAAGCTCCAAAATGAATTGCTGAAAGTGATTGGGGAAACCTCGATAGATACGATAGCTACTCTTGATGAAAAAGGATGGCTATTAACTGTCAATCCTGCAATGGCAGATATGTTTGGTTATAAGGCAGAGGAAATAATTGGGAATCATATCGACATAATTGTTCCTGGGCTGTTTATGAATGACTTAGATGAATTAGGGTTAGCAAAGACCATTGAAACGTTTGCTTTACGAAAAGATACTAGCAGTTTACCAGTTGACATTCAAATCGGAGAGGCAAGGATTGAAGGCAGACACATCTACGTTTGTTCTATTCGTGATGTTACCGAACGGAAACTGACGGAGGTAAAACGTTTTCGTAAAATATTTGATGCCACTCCATGTTTGGTGGCCTTAAGGTCGCTAAGGGATCAGAGATACATAAATGTGAATGAAAGCTGGCTTAATAATACCGGATATCATTATGATGAAGTGATTAATCAAACATCAGACGTACTGCAGTATATTATCGATTCAGATGAAATGTGGGAAATGGATTCCGGGCAAATTGGAATGAAAAATCTGGTTCAAAATGCGGAGATAAGCTTTTTGACCAAGTTCGGAGACCTGCGGGAAGGACTATTATCGACTGAAATCGTTAAAATACATGGGGAGGAATGCCTTCTCAGCGTGATTACGGATATTACGGATAGAGTGTCCTTGGAGAAGGAAATGGTCCGTTTTGATCGTCTGAACATAATGGGAGAAATGGCTGCGGGTATTGTGCATGAGATCCGTAATCCGATGACGACAGTTCGCGGCTTTTTACAAATGTCGAAAGATTCCCCCTTACCCGAATATATTGATATCATGATTGAGGAATTGGATCGGGCCCATAACATCATTACGGAGTTCCTTTCGGTTTCTAAATCTAATCCAACTAAACGAAAATTGAAGGATCTTAATTCTATAATCGAAATATTATTTCCTCTCATCCAGGCGAAGGCCATGTGCTCTAATAACGATATCAGTCTTGAATTGGGTGAATGCCCCCCATTAAAATTGGATGAGAAAGAGATTCGCCAGTTGATCTTGAATCTTTCGTTAAACGGAATAGAGGCGATGTCTGCCGGCGGAAGACTGACCATAAAAACATACCGCGAAGAGTGTGCGGTTGTACTGGAGATACAGGATCGAGGATGCGGAATCAAGGAAGAGCTGCTTGAAAAAATCGGTACTCCTTTCTTTAGTACGAAGGTACATGGTACGGGGCTGGGTTTATCCGTATCCCATAGTGTCGCTGCCAGGCATAATGCAGAAATCAAGGTGAAAACTAGCCGGCAAGGAACGATATTTCTTGTTCGATTCCGACTGCAGGAATAATAAAGGGTAGAACATTGTTTTTTGTTCAGTTTGAAGAATGAAGGGTACTCTCACTATAATTGTTTTCGCCGTTAGAACTGTTACGGTGAACCTTACCATAAATAAAGGCGGTTTTTTTGAATAATTTGTAAATGTATAAGTAAAGTGTTTATGTTACGAGTTGTTATTGAACAAGTTTTCAAGTTAATCCCTCCCATTTCTTTGCAAGTGGTGACAGCCATGTCCGAAATTTGCCGGAAATAAAAGGTTGAAAGCCATTGGTATGCAAGGGTTCAACCTTTCTTTCAAAACCATTATTGCTGGAAAGGGCTTTTAAGTTCTGATAATTCATCCAAATAATTTTGGAAAACACTTAAATTTTTATTGATAAAGGTGGTGGTGATTAACTTATGTAACATTTCTGTTATTTTAAAAAGGTTCTCCGCTTTTTTACATCCCCAGTTATTAGCTGGTTTTTCCCAATATAAAATTTCATCATTTCTAATGCACTTTGTAATTTTGGCAATCTTTCCAAAAGATTTTGTTCTTCCTTAAATATATTTTTAAAAAAACTTTTAATTTAAACAGAATATTGCTAAAATAATAATATATTTTAATAATTTTCAGGCATGTGACTGGTAATGCAGGCAGGACCTAAATTGAGTAGTGTGTTTTATGCTGCTCAATTTAGGTCTTTTTTATTTCATCATAATAAAAAGGAGATAGATCTTATGAGACCAGAGGATATCGTTAGAAGTGGACCAAATCAATACATTTGCAAAGAAGGAATTCTGAAAGACATCGCTTATTACTTAGATGGATTTCATTCACCAGTAGTAGTTACAGGACACAAATCATATCAAGCATTCTTAAATTATACTAACCTACCTCCTCATGTTCGGGTCATTCAGTCTGATAGATACAGCTCAGATACCGCGGTAAATAGTATAGCAGCAGGTGCTAGTCAGGCAGATGTGATTATTGGGATTGGCGGGGGCGTAATCCTTGATACGGCCAAATCAGTAGCAGACCGTTTAAATATTGAAGTCATAACAATCCCAACAGTTGTAGGCACATGCGCTGCCTCCACCCCTCTAAGTGTGATTTATGATGACAATGGGTCATTTATTAGAGTCGACTACCATAAACGCTCAAGTTATCTAACACTAGTAGATCCTGAATTCTTACTTTCCTCCCCTGCAGATTATTTTAAAAGCGGCATTGGTGATACCTTGGCTAAATGGTATGAAGCCGAGGCCATCATTCGCAACAATATAAACAACGACCTATTTTCTATTATGGTGCAAACGGGATTAAACAACTCCTCTTTCATAAAAGCCATTCTATTAGAAGAGGGGATAAATGCGATTCAAAGCCTAGTAACAAAGACCATCTCTCCTTCCTTTACAAAAATTTTAGAGGCGGTCATTACCTTAGCAGGAACGGTAGGTGGGTATGGCGGACGCTATGGCAGAATGGCTGGAGCCCATGCGATTCATAATGGACTAAGCTTTATTGAGGAAACGCACAGCATTCTCCATGGTCAAAAGGTGGCATATGGGATTTTAGTTCAGCTAATCCTTGAAAACCGAACAGAGGAAGTCCAGGATCTCCTTCCTTTTTACAAAGACCTGGGCTTCCCGACCAACTTTGAAGATTTGGGTATTACCCATCATCAAGAGCAAGCCATGAAACTCATTGCTGCCCATGCAATCAAACCAGAAGAATCCTTGCAGTTACTGGGGTCCTATAGTGATAGGGGCATAATCGAGGCGATTAAACAATTGGAAAGTCTATTAATAAAAAAATAGGAGTTTAGGAGATTCAATCTAATGACAATGAAGGCATTAATAAAAGAGACCGCCGCCCCAGGTTTAACTTTAAAAAACACCTGGGATATTCCTGTACCGGGAAAAGGGGAAGTACTAGTTCGAGTGAAGATCCGGACGCAATTCCCGACGAAATCGCTACGATGTTGGAACCGATTGAAGTTTGCGTACACGCTGCTCAAGTATCAGATGTCCATGGGAAACATGTAGCCGTTCTTGGCGCAGGTCCTATTGTCTTATTCTCAGCCTGTGCCAGTTTAGCATTAGGAGCCCGTACTGTTAGTATTAGCGACTTAAAACAATCTAGGGTAGAACTTGCTTACTCATGTGGAGATATGACTACTTGGAATCCTTTGGAAACACCGGCATCAACTGTATTAGGATCCAATGCGCCGGATGTGATTATTGAAACGACTGGAAGTGAGCGTTCACTTATAGATGCTCTTCCCTATTTGCGTAAGGGTGGAAATGTGACGATGGCTGGTCTTTTCCGTGAAGAAGTTTCTGTTAATCTCTCACGCGACCTGGTATTTAAAGAAGCCACTTTCAAAGGTATACATGGGCGAAAGATGTGGGATACGTGGAATTTGATGGAGACCTTAATCCTTCAAACCAAACTAAACGTTGCACCCGCTGTCACTCATCGCTTTCAATTTGAAGACTTTTCAGAAGGATTCCGTGTTGCCTCAACCGGTGAAGCAATGAAAGTATTACTTTACCCATAGTAGAATATTTATGTCACGCGAGAACAAGGTCCTCCCTCTTTCTTGTATAAAATTGGGAAGTTGAAAAATATCAAAAAGTTGTTGACGCTTTCATAAACAGGTTATATAATCAAAACAAATCAAATACACAAACATAGACATGTGACTGGTAATGCAGGCAGGATCTAAAATTGGCAAATAATATTATTTGTCGTTTTAGGTCCTGTTTTTTTTTCGCCCAAAATCTGCTGCCCTTTCACCAATCTAAAAAAGGAGAGAATCAAGATGAACTACAAACACACTGCAGCTGAAGTCTTGAAGTATGTAGGCGGCAAAGAAAATATTTCCCATTTTGAACATTGTTCGACAAGATTAAGATTTTCCTTAATTGATACCAGCAAAGCCAATGTTGAAAAGTTAACAAGCGTTCCCGGTGTTATAGCAGTAAAAATGACTGGCCAATGCCAAGTCGTCATCGGAAATGAAGTAGTCGAAGTCTATGATGAAGTCATTGATATGATTGGATCCCCTGCAGCAAACACTGGATCCGCAAATAAACCAAAAGAGAAGCAAAAAATTGGAAGCGTTATATTGGACTTCATCGTGGGTGTATTCCAGCCGCTAGTACCTGCCATTGCCGGTGGAGGAGTTTTAAAATCGATTTTATTGCTCTTTTCATTAATAGGTTTACTTGATACAAATGGTCAAACGTATAAGATTTTAAACCAAATTGGAGATGCTCCTTTATATTTTCTTCCAATCTTGGTAGCAGTAACGACAGCAAATAAACTGAAGGTAAATACACTGGTCGCTCTTGCTTCTGTTGGTGCTTTAATATTACCAAATATGACAGCCATGTTGGGAGAAGGCGCTCATTTGTTTGGCTTCACAGTGAAGAATATTCCTTACGCCTATCAGGTATTCCCGGCTATCTTAACAGTTCTTCTATTTGCACAGGTAGAAAAATTGTTTACTCGAATCTCACCAAAAGCGATTCGGATCTTCTTTGTGCCAATGATGTCACTTTTAATTACCGTTCCGATTTCTTTACTGATTTTAGGACCACTTGGATTTACACTTGGCCAAGGCTTCGCAGCAGTCATTTTAGCAGTATTCGCAAAAGTTGGTTGGATTGCCGTAGCTATTTTAGCAACCGTATTACCGTTTATGGTAGCTACAGGAATGCATAAAGCGATGGTCCCTTATGCAGTGACCGCAATGGGTGCCGGTAAAGAAGTCCTTTACTTACCTGCTTCACTCGCACATAATATTGCGGAAAGTGGTGCTTGTTTTGCCATTGCTTTAAGAACAAAGGATAAAAGATTAAGATCCACAGCCATTTCTGCAGGTATTTCCGCCCTATTTGGTATTACCGAGCCAGCATTATACGGGGTCACTCTCCAAAATAAAAAGGTGTTAGGCAGCGTTATGATCGGTTCTTTTGTTGGCGGTACATTTATCGGAATCGTTGGCTTGCAGGCGTTCGTACTTGTTGGACCGGGGTTAGCGAGCTTATCGATGTTTATTTCTGAAGATTTGCCAAAAAATATCATCAATGCCGTCATCGGGCTGGTTATCTCATTTGCAATTTCATTTCTAGCAGCATTTATCTTAGGAAAAGACCAAAAGGTAAAAGAAGAACAGCAAGATTTAATTTCGAATTTAACGGCTGAAAAAGAGTTCAAAAGTCCTGTTATTGGGCAAATGATTCCACTATCAGAAGTAAAGGATGAAGTCTTCTCATCAAAGATCATGGGTGAAGGAATCGCTGTTATTCCATCAAAAGGAGAACTATACGCACCTGTTGACGGCAAAATAGAAATGATTTTTGATACAAACCACGCATTGGGAATGACAACGGCAAATGGAGCGCAGCTTTTATTCCATGTAGGGATTGATACTGTCCGACTAGGTGGAAAACACTTTGAACCGCAAGTGAAGGTTGGTGATGAAGTAAAAGCTGGAGATTTATTGTTAAAGTTTAATATTGATAAGATTGTGGCAGAAGGATATGATCCAGTCACAATGGCTGTCGTGACGAATAAAGACAAGTACTCGGTAAAAGTGGCTGATTTAAAGAATGTTGATCATAAAGATACATTGATGTTTGTAACGGCATTAGGAAACTAGAATAGAGGAGAGAATTGATATGACTAAAGGATTTCCAGAGAATTTTTTATGGGGCGGCGCTTTAGCCGCCAATCAGGTAGAAGGCGCATGGAATGTAGATGGAAAAGGACTGTCGGTAGCCGATGTGGCTACCTATAAGTCTAACTTAAAATTAGATGATTATGAGGGCCATGTTTCCATTTCATCTGAAGTGATTGAAAAAGCAATGGCTGATCAAGATGATAAACTGTATCCAAAACGGAGAGGGATTGATTTTTATCATCGTTATGAAGAGGATTTGGCGCTATTTGCGGAAATGGGGTTCAAAACCTTGCGTGTCTCGATTGCGTGGAGCCGAATTTTCCCTACTGGAGAAGAGGAAGAGCCAAATGAGTTGGGATTACAATTCTATGATCGCTTATTTACTGAAATGAGAAGACTGGGAATTGAACCGATTGTTACCCTCTCCCATTATGAAATGCCTCTCGCTTTAAGTGTGAAATATAATGGCTGGGTGGAAAGAAAAGTAATCGACCATTTCGTAAGGTTCTCGAATGTTTGTTTTAACCGTTATAAGGACCTAGTAAAATACTGGCTGACATTTAATGAAATTGACAGTATCAACCGCCATCCGTTCACAACAGCCGGAATCATTCCGGGCCGCTGTCCGGAAGGCAAGGAAGAAGAACTCGTTTACCAGGCATTGCACCACCAATTCGTGGCATCTGCTCTAGTTACGGCAGATTGCCATCGCATCATTCCGGGCAGCCAGGTAGGCTGTATGCTGACAAAGCTTACGACTTACCCTAATACGTGCAGCCCAGAAGACGTAGAAGTTACCCTTAAAAGAAATCTTCATAACTATTTTTACTCGGATGTTCAGGTTTTCGGGGAATATCCAGTCATGATTGAGAAAATGTTTGAACGGAAAAATATCCAGATTAAAATGGAACCTAATGATCGAGAAATTCTCCGCAAACATACGGTTGACTTTATCTCGTTTAGTTATTATATGTCACTAACAGAGTCTGCTAAAGATGGATTGGAAAAGACAGCTGGAAATACTATAATGGGCGTTAAGAATCCATATTTGCCTTCAACGGACTGGGGATGGCAAATTGATCCTGTCGGCTTAAAGATATCCTTAATTGAATTGTATGATCGTTATAAAAAGCCACTTATCATTGTAGAAAATGGTATGGGTGCATTTGATAAGGTTGAAAGTGATGGATCCATCCATGATGACTATCGAATGAATTACTTTAGAGAACACTTTAAACAAATGAAAGCAGCAATTGAAGAAGGCGTCGACCTCTTTGGTTATACAAGCTGGGGACCAATCGACCTGATCAGCGCAGGAACATCCCAGATGTCCAAACGATACGGTTTTATTTATGTAGACCAGGATGATGAAGGAAATGGCACGTTAAATCGCAGCCGCAAAGATTCCTTTTACTGGTATAAAAAAGTAATTGAAAGCAATGGAGAAGATTTGGAATAGTACTCCAACTTTTCGCATGGGAAGGTGATGACGGTGATTAAAATTAAAAAAGTCCTAAATTCTAGCGTAGTATTGGTAGAAAATGAACAAAAGAAAGAATACATTCTTTTTGGTAAAGGAATTGGTTATGGACAGAAAGCTGGTAATATTATTGAGGAACACAAAGCTGATCAAATGTTCCTACCAGTTGAAAATATCAAAGTGAAAGAGTTTCTTGGTTTATTGGATACCATTCCACCTGTATTTATTGAGCTGACTCAGCAAATTGTCAATTTTGCGGAAGAAAAGCTGAACACGAAGCTCAATACGGGTATCTATTTTACGTTAATGGATCATTTAAATTTCGCCGTAGAAAGATATAAAAAAAATATCAACATCACTAACCGCGTATATTGGGAGATTAAAAATTATTATTCAGAGGAATTTGATATTGGAATATATGCCCTAAAGCGAATGAATGAAAAGCTCAATATAGAATTACCCATTGAGGAAGCGGCCAATATCGCTTTCCATTTAATAAACGCTCAAGGGGAAAAGAAAGAATCAAAAAATGGCATGAAGTTTGCCAAAATGATTGGAAGCATTGTCAACTTGGTCCGGTATACGTTGAATATCAACATGGATACGGAAAACATTCATTATACTCGGTTTATCACCCATGTTAAATTTTTTGTAGAACGTTTCTATACCGATAAGATGATTGAGGAAAAAGACAATGTACTGTTTGAGCAAATCGCCAGCTTGTATCCACAGGCGATGGATGGTGCTTTTAAAGTTAAGGAATATATTAAACAAGTTCATGGAAAAACCATTCCGAATGATGAACTGGCCTATCTTGCCGTGCATATACACAGGTTAATTTCTTATAATCAGCTTGGATAATAATAATGCCACTTGCTTTATTTTTTGCAAGTGGCTTTTTTTGCGTTAGTTTCCATTTTTTAGAATTCTCTTCATATTACATTATATGAGCCTATGGAGGTGTTTAAGGTGAACCGTACATAAATAGAGGCGGTTTATTATTTTAACATTATTGAACCGTGTGATAAGTAGGTGAGGTTTACCAATAGGATGAACTCATGGCTTGGTAAGCTTTCCAAGCCATTTTTTTATGCTTTATTCAACGTAAGCAGCACATTCAAAAGTCTCGCTATACTGTAATTTCAAGAAAAAAATTAGAGAAATAGAAGAAAACTAATTAGTGAATCACTATAAGTTTGTATGTTATCTTGTATGATTTTTTACATGAATACTGAATTACCTTCCTTGTAAATTTACTATCAATAAAAAATCCATATTATTTTGAATAATAACGTTTTAAATGTAAACCAGATTTAAAACCAGGTTGACAATTAATTTGAGATTCATTATTATCATAGTTGTAAATAGTACATATTGATTATTAGGAGAGATAAGAATGAAAATTAAAGAAATTACCTTTGTGGCAGTGTTTGCCGCTGTCATGGGTGCTCTAGGAGTAGTTCCGCCTATTATGCTGTCTTTTACACCAGTTCCCATTACATTACAAACTCTGGGTGTCCTTCTTGCGGGAGGAGTATTAGGAGCAAGATTAGGGGCGATGAGCCAAACCATCTTTTTATTACTTGTCGCTGCTGGAATGCCTCTTCTATCTGGAGGACGAGGTGGACTAAGTGTATTTGTCGGACCAAGTGTTGGTTATTTAATTTCATGGCCTATTACGGCTTTTTGTATTGGGTATTTACTATCACGTTTTCAAAATTTAAAATTACAACATGTATTAATGATTAATTTGACAGTTGGAATTCTATTAATCTATTTAATTGGAATTCCTGCTCAAGCATTTATGATGGACATTCCTGTTTTAGAAGCTGCAAAATTAAGTTTAGTTTATATACCAGGGGATATGTTAAAAGCTATTTTAGCCTCTATTTTAGTTTACAGACTAAGAAAGCACCCGTTTTTTTCACGCTCATTAGCAACAAGTTATTCCAATAACTTAACTAAAAATATCTAAATCTTAAGAGACACCTTGATGTGTCTTTTTTTAAAAGGTGATATATCATGGGAAATATTACAGATTCATATAAGACTTTCGCAAAATTATCCCCCAACCAAATAGCGATCCATACAAATCATCAGCAAATTAGTTATCAATATTGGTATAAATTAATTAATCAAACAGCGCACTGGCTTCACTCTCTTTATTCAGAAAATAAAACAATAGGAATCCTTTTGCCAAACGGTATCCCTTTCCTACAATTCTTTGCAGGAGCATCTAAGGCTGGTTGGATTGCTGTTCCATATGATTTGAAATGGAATATATCCGAATTGAAAAAAAGGGTCATCCTTTCCCACCCTTCTATCATTATCACAACTAGAGAAATTTACTCTCAAATCAAACAAATCATTCCTAATGTAACGATCTTGGATGATTGTTTACAGGAAATCTCTCAATTTGATTCTTCAACTGTAAGAAAAACGGAAGAAAATATGCCTTTTTACATTGGATTTACTTCTGGTACGACAGGTATCCCAAAAGCTTTTGTTCGCTCTCAAGATTCATGGGTGGCTAGCTTTGATTGCAATCGTTTTGATTTCGGATTAGATGAATCCGATCACGTTCTTATTCCAGGTGCCTTAATTCATTCTCATTTTCTGTATGGAGCTATTAGCACCTTGTATTTAGGTGGAACTGTTTTTCTTTTAGAAAAGTTTTCTCCTATTGAAGCACTTACATGGATACAGTCCTTACCTATTACAACCATATATGTAGTTCCGACTATGGTAGAAGCATTCCTGAAAGTAGGAATCCAAATCGATAAGACTATAAAAATTCTTTCATCTGGTGCAAAATGGTCTGAAAGATCAAAACTAGAAATCCGTCATATGTTTCCTAATATGACCATGTACGAGTTTTATGGAGCTAGTGAATTGAGCTTTATTACTGTACTTTCTGATAGAGAAGGTATTCAGAAAGCAACATCTGTCGGAAAGCCTTGCTATGGAGTTGAGGTACAAATACGGCGTCCAGATCAGAAATTAGCAAAGCTAAATGAGACCGGAAAAATATATGTAAGAAGCAAATTTGTGATAAATGGGTACTTTGATTATGAGGGAAGTACCATTCATACTATTCATGATGAAGAGGGGTGGACCACGGTCCATGATATGGGCTATGTTGACGAAGATGGCTTTTTATATATTGTAGGTCGTGAACAAAGTATGATTTTATATGGAGGAATAAATATTTTTCCTGAAGAAATAGAAAAAGTGATTTCCTTACATCCAGATGTCGAAGAAGTTGCTGTAATAGGCCTATCAGATTCGTATTGGGGTCAGGTTGTTGCTGCGGTAGTGAAAGGAAAGGGTAGCCAATTAGAGTTAAAAAGATTTTGTAAGACGCATTTATCTTCTTATAAAATTCCACGTAAGTGGTTTTTTCTATCTGAAATGCCGTATACAACGAGTGGCAAGATAGCTCGTGCTGAGCTAATAAAACGAATGGAAAGCAAGGTGGTCAGTGATTAAAAGAGCGGTAATTGCCCAAGCGAAACGAACACCAATTGGAAAAATGGGTGGAATCTTACGAAATATTCAGCCACATGAGCTTGCAGCTCCTCTCCTCCAACATTTAGCGAATGGATTGGAAGAAAAAATAGAAGACATTATTTTGGGAAATGTAGTTGGACCAGGTGGAAACGTAGCTCGAGTTGCTGCATTAGAAGCAGGACTTCCTCTTTCTGTAACGGGAATCACAATCGACCGTCAATGTAGTGCAGGGTTAGAAGCGATTCGAATGGCATGTTACTTTGTCCAAGGCGGAGCTGGCCGTTGTTATATTGCTGGTGGTGTAGAAAGTACGAGTACCTCTCTGTTTCCATCTAGAGCAAGATTTTCTCCTGAAAAAATTGGCGATCCAGATATGGGCGTTGCAGCAGAATATGTGGCTGAAAAATATGCTATTTCAAAGGAAATGCAGGATGAATATGCGCTATTAAGTTATAAACGTAGCTGGGAAGCTTACGATAAAGGATATTTTAATCAAGAGATCATTCAAATTGGGGATCTCCACCAAGATGAAGAATTTTTTAAGAAAAGAAAGATGGAAGTACTTTTAAATAGGATGAAGCCTATATTTAAAAAGAACGGTACGGTTACTGCAGCGAACAGTTGTGGGATACATGACGGGGCTTCAGCTGTACTTGTCATGGAAGAAAGCATGGCATTAAATAATGGATTCCAGCCTATTTTACGATTTTTGGATAGTGAAGTCTCAGGTGTACTTCCGAATTATCCAGGAGAAGCCCCTATTCCGGCTATTCAAGCCTTAATAAAAAGAAACCAGTTAACCATTGAGGACATTGACCTAATTGAAATAAACGAAGCTTTCGCCTCTAAGATTGTTGCCTGTACAAAAGAACTTTCCATTTCTTATGACAAGTTAAATGTTGGCGGAGGAGCTTTAACGCTAGGACATCCTTATGGAGCTTCGGGAAGTATCATGATCACGAGGCTTTTCTACGAAGTACAAAGACGGAAGGATATCAAATATGTACTGGCCGCGATTGGGAGTGGTGGAGGAGTTGGAGTAGCAGTCCTATTCGAGGTGGTAACATGAAAACTAAGGAACATGAGATTATTTTTAATAAAGAAGATGTGCAACAACTTGTCCAATTGATTGGAAATCGAAATCCTATCTATCAGAGTTCGGAGAGGGCAAAAGACTATGGTTTCGAAACGATTCCTCTTCCTCCAACAATGCCAATGATGGCTTATAAATGGCTTGCCCTTCCTTGGGAGCTGCATCATCCTATTATTCATCGAAAACAGAAATGTATCCAGCATCAGAGAATGTATATTGATGAGGTCTATAGAGCGATAGTTGAAGTTACAGATCAATTTCAACGTCAAAACCTTACTTTTATTAAACAAACTCTATATTTATATAATAGGGATGGAAAACTTTGTTTTGAAGGAATATCTGATTTGATTTTGGGTGGTTTGTCATGAATATGATTACCTTTCAAATTACCGAAAAGGACGTTGAACAATATGCTGTCATTTCCGGTGATTATAATCCAATTCATTTAGATATGGAGGCAGCGAAACAACAAGGATTCACTAATAAAATTGCCCATGGAATGTTAACAGCGGCCAAAGTGTTAAGTGTACTTTCGAATGAATCTCTCATTCCTCAAGAGTTGTTGAGTCAGTATGAATTTACCTTTATCTCCCCTGTTTATGTGGGAGATCTAGTAACACTGACTATCAAACAAGCGGAGCATAAAATAAGAGTAGAAGGAAAATGTGGAGAAAAGATAGTCGTAAAAGGATGTTTGAAAGTAGTTAGAGGAAACCCTTGATGATTTATACCGGATAGATGTGTAATTATAAAATAGACGCCCCCAAGTGGATCTGAATCGAAAAGTCAGACAGGATGTATTAAGCAGCTGTCAAGGCATGAGTATGGTATTGAACCAGGCTCATGCCTTTTAATTTTGCTTTAATTCGTTTGTTATTTTAATAATAATTATAACCATAAGAACATGAGGTTTTTTCAAAAATAGAAACATAGATAACGGGAGATTATATCATTGAGTGAGAATTAATATATTTACTAATTTATTCTATATATCGGAAAAATATAAGATGATCCCACAAAATTGAAAGTTTTTTTGGTCATTGTGGTATTTTTTAGGAGATAATACCTAAAAACAAAACGCTTACAAGACTTTTAATTAATAATTTTCAGAATAATTATTGACATTGTTCGACTAAGTTATTAATATAATGTTATATAACGTTATTAATTTTTATGAATTATATTAATATTCTATAATAGTAAAAAAATTGAAGAGAAATACTAAGGAGGATGGAAAAAATGAAAAAGGGAATTTTAAAATCAGTAACTGGGATCGCATTAAGTGCTCTTCTCACTATTTCATTAGCAGGTTGTGGAACATCTGAAAAGGCTGAAGCAAAGGAAGGAATAAAGGAAAAAGGGAAAATTGTTGTTGGTATGATGGCCGCTACACCTCCATATGAGTTTCACGCCGTTGACGGTGGAAAAGATAAAATTATTGGTTCTGATATTAAGTTAATCGATGAAGTAACAAAAGATTTAGGTGTTAAATATGAAATTAAAGATATGGATTTCGATGGTTTATTAGTAGCTCTTCAAGCCGGAAAAATTGACATGATTGTTTCGGCTATCAGTCCAACAGAGGAAAGAGAAAAAAATGCAGACTTCACGAATGTGTACTATAAAGATAGACACGTAATGGTAGTCCGTAAAAAAGAATTGGACAAGTTTACATCAAATGATGATTTGAGGAAAGCAAGAATTGCTGCGATTAAATCTTCTGTACAAGAACAAATAGTAGAAAAAGAATTTCCAAATGCGAAGTTAAAATTATTAGGAAAATCTACTGAATTAGCTATGGATTTGGCAGCTAACAAAGTAGACGCAGTCCTGGTGGATCGCCCAACTGCTAAACTTCTTATTAAAAGCAACCCTAGCTTAGCGTTAACTGAACTACTATTTGATGACGATACAGCAGGGGCGGCTATTGCCATGCCTAATGGTACAGATAAAGAAGTTATGGATCAGATTAATAAGACGATTGAAAGAACAAAACCTGAATATGAAAAGTGGTTAACAGACGCAATGTCAAAAGTAAAACAAAATTAATGGTGTTCTAAATAGCTGCCACGATATGATACAAAAGAAAGTTTATTTCTTACCTTTGTATTATATCGGTTTGGTGGATCGTAAAAACCATTTTAAAAGGGGGGAGTCAATTGAATTTTTCATTTCTTGGAACCTATTATCAATTTTTTTTAACAGGGATCTATATAACCATCATCCTAGCTGTAATTGCGGTGGTATTAGGAAGTATCCTTGGTGTTGCCTTAACCCTTTTAAGACGTTCCAGATATAAAATCGTTAAGTTAATTGGGGACATTTATGTTGAATTTGTAAGAGGTACACCGCTTCTTGCTCAAATTTATATTATTTATGTTGGAGTACCTGCTCTTTTTAATGGAAGTGATATTCCGGATTTGGCGGTAGGTGCAATCGCCTTATCGCTTAATGCTGCTGCCTATATTTCTGAAACAATTCGCTCCGGTATTGAAGCGGTTAGCAAGGGTCAAATGGAAGCGGCCAGAAGTTTGGGGATGAATCAAAGACAAGCGATGTTCGATATTATTATGCCTCAAGCATTTAAAAACATTTTACCAGCCCTGGGTAATCAGTTTATCGGAAGCATCAAGGATTCTTCTATCGTCTCTGTTATCGGTGTGGCTGAGCTGATGTATAAAACAACCATCGTTAGAGGAAATACGGCATTAGGATTGGAACCAATCCTCGTAGCCTCTCTTGGCTACCTAGTACTGACATTTACTTTGTCGAGATTACTGGGGATTGTTGAAAGGAGGTTGAAGACTAGTGATAACCGTTAAGGATTTACATAAGAGTTTTGGAAAAAATGAAGTTTTAAGAGGAATCGATGTCACGATCAAAAAGGGTGAAGTAGTGGTTGTCATTGGTCCTTCAGGCTCAGGTAAAAGTACGTTCCTAAGATGTCTCAACCTATTGGAGACTCCAACAGGCGGAAGTATTGTGGTGAATGGACAAGATATTACAACTAAGAATGTCAGTATTGACAAGGTGAGGGAAAAAATGGGAATGGTATTCCAGCAGTTTAATTTATTTCCTCACAAAACCGTTTGTCAAAATATCTGCCACGCTCCCATTAAAGTAAAAAAGATGAAGTCAGCCGAAGCAAAGGAATTAGCGGTAGAACTACTAAAAAAGGTAGGTTTATTGGAAAAGATAGACGCTTATCCATCTTCCTTGTCCGGCGGCCAGCAGCAGCGAATTGCCATCGCAAGAGCGCTTGCGATGAAGCCTGAGGTCATGTTATTCGATGAACCTACATCTGCTTTGGATCCTGAAATGGTTGGAGAGGTTTTGGCTGTAATGAAAGACCTTGCCAAAGAAGGAATGACCATGGTCGTTGTCACACATGAAATGGGATTTGCAAAAGAAGTGGGTGATCGAATTCTGTTCATTGATCAAGGTAAGATTATGGAAGAAAATAACCCGAAGGAATTTTTCGAAAATCCAACGCACCCTAGGACTATTGATTTCTTATCTAAGGTGTTATAAGTGAGGTTTTAATGATGAAAGTAATTGGTTTAGGTGACAATGTCGTAGATAAATATGAACATATTCGTACCATGTATCCAGGAGGAAATGCACTGAACTTTGCCGTCTATGCCAAAAGGCATGGAGTGGAGGCGGCCTTTCTAGGTGCATTTGGAACAGACCGAGAAGCAGTACACGTACAGGAAAGTATCCAGCAAATTGGATTGGATATCATTCATTGTAAGGTTTATGACGGAGAGAATGGCTGTGCAAGAGTTACCTTAAAAGACGGAGACCGGGTGTTTTTAGGAAGCAACCGCTGCGGTGTATTACGGGAACATGGATTAAATTTAACCGCTGCTGATTTGAACTATATCAAAGAATTTGATTTAGTCCACACAGGCCTTTATGGATTTACAGAACCGGAATTGCCGAAGCTTAAACAATTGGGTGTCCCCATCGGCTTCGACTTTTCATCCGATTTTACAGAAAATCAAGTGAATGAAATTGTTCCATTTGTAGATTATGCTTATTTTTCCTGCAGTCATTTAAGTATAGATGAGATGCTTAATCTGATGTTAAAGGTGACAAAAATGGGCTGTAAATTGGTGCTATGCACCATGGGGGAAAAAGGAGCTCTATTATTCGATGGCGCTAAATTCTACGTGCAGGAACCAAAGCTTGTTAAAGCAATCGACACAATGGGAGCAGGCGATTCTTTCATCACTTGCTTTATGGTGAACTACATAGGCAAAATCAAAGAAGGCATTTTAGATCAAGACCAAATCATTACAGAGAGCCTGGAGAAAGCAGCTGATTTCTCATCCCAGCAATGCCTGGTTGACGGCTCCTTTGGTTACGGAAAGGTGTATGAGTAAGGACCCATTAATGTAAAGGTTTTATAAAAAAAAAGATTATTGGAGGAGAAACAAGTGGAACTAAATTATATCGTGGGACAAATTAAGGAAAAACAACCAGATATCAAGAGTGTATTTTTTGTAGGATGCGGTGCATCAAAGTCAGATTTATACCCTGCCAAGTATTTCTTAGAAGGAAATGCGAAACAACTTCGTACAAGCCTATATACAGCAAACGAATTTAACTATGCAACTCCAGTTTCTGTTGATGAAACTAGTATTGTTATCACATGTTCTTTAGGAGGAACAACTCCAGAAACCGTAACAGCCACTTCAAAAGCAAAAGAATTAGGCGCACACGTGATCTCAGTTACACATGTTGAAGATTCTGCCCTCACGAAAGATGCTGACTATGTTGTTTACCATGGCTGGGAAGCAAACTATGCAGCAAAAATGGAAAAAATGACAAAAGTTTTAGGGCTTGCGGTTGAAATTCTTAACCAATTTGAAGGCTATGAGCATTACAACAAAATGCAGGACGGCTTCACAAATATTTACGATCTAATTGAATCATCCGTAGCGACTGTTCTTCCACAGGCAAAGGCTTTTGCTGATGCATACAAAGATGAGCCAGTCATTTATGCAATGAGCAGCGGGGCGACTCACGAAGTAGCTTACGCCTTCTCTATCTGCTTGCTAATGGAAATGCAATGGATCAACTCTGGAAGCTTCCATGACGGTGAATTCTTCCACGGACCATTCGAAATCGTTGACAAAGGCGTACCATTCCTATTATTGATGAATGACGGCCGTACAAGAGCAATGGATTCAAGAGCACTTGAGTTCCTAAATCGCTTTGATGCAAAAACAACTGTTGTTGATGCGAAAGACTTCGGCTTAGGCTCTGTGATTGCAAAAGAAGTAGTCGATTACTTTAACCCAATGCTGATCACTGGTGTGATCCGTGTATACGCAGAACAATTGGCAATTGCCCGTAACCATCCGCTATCAAAAAGAAGATATATGTGGAAACTGGAATATTAATCTATAAATCTTCAACAAAACAGGTATCGTTATAAACGATACCTGTTTTGTTGAATGGAATAAGTGAACAGAAGCTAATTTTTTCTATGGGAATAAGGAAACTTCTCCGCCATTGACAGAGAAGTTTACAGATCCATTTAAGTTGTGATGGTTAAAGCAATTAATTCAGTCCGTGTTTTAAAGTTAGAAGTATGAATCGGGACTTTGTTTTCATCGTAAACGATTTTATCGTTATTAAATAATGTATCACCAATTTCACAATCTAAATATTCGGCCTCATGACCTGTAGCCGGGACAACCGTAATGATTTTATGGGTAGAAGCGGAACTCATGTTAACGTTATATATATTTTTTAATACATCATAGGTTGAAATATTTTCAAGGAAGTGACCGGCTAAATCTGGGAAGCGCTCTAAGGAGTAATGAGTTTCATCAAGGGTAAAAGGGTAGTCATCCATAAACATTAGTCGGACGAGCCTTAATACAGGTGCGTTAATGGCAATTCGAAGAGATTCCGCTATTTCAGGAGAAGCTTTAATTTCCTCGCAAACAAGAATCCGCTTTGAAGGACTTTTTCTTAATTGTTTGTTAAAGTCAGTAAAACCATCAACTGAAACTAATTCCCTTGCGAGTTTAGTCCGCATGACAAATGTACCTTTTCCTTGTTTGCGCTCTAGAAGACCTTCCTCGGTCAATTCCTGAATGGCTCTTCTAACTGTTATTCGGCTGACACCATAGATCTCACATAATTCTGCTTCGTTAGGGAGCCTCTCACCTTGTTTATAAATTCCTTGCAAAATCGAATCCTTAATGATTTGTTTTAATTGGTCATATAAAGGTGTTGAAATAGAATTGTTTAATTTCATTGTATATGTTCCTTTCAAACAATAAGTCGTTATATAATATTATATAACAAAAATGATTTTAATGTATATATTGATTTAATATTCTTAAAATATATTAACTTTTATAACCCTTTGAATTTTAAATTAGTAATTTTCAGAATTATAGTTGACATTTCTACAGTTTGGTCTTATTATAATGTTATATAACGTTATATCCTATAATATAACTTAATGGAGGAGAAAAATGGAATTAAATTATATCATCTCAGAAATTAAGGAAAAACAACCGGAAATAAAGAGTGTTCATTTTGTAGGCTGCGGTGCTTCTAAAGCAGAATTATATCCTGCAAAGTATTTCCTAGAGGCTAATGCGAAACAACTTCGTGTCAGCTTATTCACAGCAAATGAATTCAATTATGCTACTCCAGTATCTGTGGATGACACCAGCATTGTTATTACTTGTTCTCTAGGTGGATCTACTCCAGAAACTGTTGCTGCTACGACAAAAGCAAAAGAATTAGGCGCACATGTAATTGCTGTTACATATGAAGAAGGTTCTGCGATTACAAAAGATGCGGATTATGTTGTTTACCATGGCTGGGCAGCTAATTATGCAGCGAAAATGGAGAAGATGACCAAGGTATTAGGTTTAGCAGCTGAAATCCTGAATCAATTTGAAGGCTATGAGCACTACAGCAAAATGCAAGATGGATTTTCTAAAATCTATGACTTAATCGAAAATGCCGTATCCTCTGTGCTTCCACAAGCAAAGGCATTTGCAGATGCTTACAAAGATGATCAAACCATTTATGTAATGAGCAGCGGTGCAACTCATGAAGTAGCATACTCTTTCTCGATCTGCTTACTAATGGAAATGCAATGGATCAACTCAGGAACATTCCACGGTGGTGAATTCTTCCACGGTCCATTCGAAATCGTAGACAAAGATGTACCATTCCTACTATTGATGAATGATGGCAGAACAAGGGATATGGATTCACGCGCACTTGAGTTCCTAAATAGATTCGATGCTAAAACAACTGTCGTAGATGCAAAAGACTTTGGCTTAGGTTCTGCCATTGCAAAAGAAGTAGTTGATTACTTTAACCCAATGTTAATCTCAGGTGTATTACGTGTGTATGCAGAACAATTAGCTATAGTTAGAAATCATCCACTTACAAAAAGAAGATACATGTGGAAGTTAGAATACTAACCTGATATATTTGTTGTAATTTTCCAAGAGACTGGTATTAATATTTAATACCAGTTTTTATATTTTTTTATGAATGGATCTCTTTTTTATTTTATATTGGTTAGCATTTGACTGTTAATTTTCCGTTAAAGTGCTTATGTCAAAAAAAGGCAAAAATAAAATTCAAAAGATACTAGTATACTAGTATATGAATGTGTTAATATCTCTATGTAGACTTTTTGTATGGGCTTACATTCTATTGCTAAAAGGAGTGATAAACTAAAATATAAGAAATTAATATTTTTTTATCATTAAAAGTAAACGGTTGCATTCGATCCAAAACATAACAAGGGGGTAAAAATATGTTTTCAAAGGGAAAAACTGTTGTATTAGTAATGCTTTTCTTGGCAGGCGTGGTGAACTACCTAGACAGATCTGCTCTCTCTATAGCGGCACCTTTTATTACCGAAGATTTACATTTATCACCGACACAATTGGGAATCGTCTTTAGTAGCTTCTCTGTTGGGTATGCCATTTTCAACTTTATTGGCGGAATGGCGTCTGATAAATACGGGGCAAAACTTACTTTGTTCGTAGCCATGGTTGTTTGGTCTCTATTCAGCGGTGCGATTGCGCTAGTATTCAGCCTTGCCAGCTTGATTGTTATTCGGGTACTTTTTGGAATGGGCGAAGGTCCGTTGTCGGCAACAATCAATAAAATGGTCAATAACTGGTTCCCTTCAGATAAACGGGCCACTGCGATAGGGTTAGCCAATAGTGGCACACCGTTGGGTGGAGCAATTGCCGGTCCTATCGTTGGGATAATTGCCTTGAATTATGGCTGGAAAATCTCTTTCGTCCTCATTATGTTAATTGGATTAGTGTGGGCAGTATGCTGGTGGATTTTTATTAAAGATAAACCTGCTGGGGAAAGTAACCAAAGTAATGGCTCTGCAAAGCCAGGTCAAAATCAGTCAGGTGAAAAAATACCTTTGACTTACTATTTAAAACAAAAAACGGTGTTATTTACTGCTTTTGCGTTCTTCGCGTATAACTATATTCTATTTTTCTTCTTAACTTGGTTCCCAAGTTACCTAACCGATGCACGCGGCCTAAGTATTAAAGAAATGAGTGTCGTAACCGTTATTCCTTGGGTGTTGGGTTTCATTGGTTTAGCTTCAGGCGGTATGGTTTCTGATTTTGTGTATAAAAAAGTAGGAAAAGCATTATTTGCTCGTAAAGTAGTATTGGTATCTTGTCTGTTTACATCTGCAGTTTGTATTGGGATTGCCGGTCTCGTTACGACCACAGTGGCTGCTGTAAGTTTGGTAGCATTATCAGTTTTCTTCTTATATTTGACAGGTGCGATTTACTGGGCGATCGTCCAAGACGTTGTCGACCAAAAGAACGTAGGATCTGTTGGAGGATTCATGCACTTTTTGGCTAATACCGCTGGAATCATTGGTCCTACATTAACTGGTTTTCTTGTGGAGAAATCCGGCACCTACACCGCCGCATTTTTATTGGCCGGAGGGTTAGCGGTTTTTGCTTCATTGTCAGTAATTAAGTTTGTTAAACCTATTACTAAAAAATATAAGGCTGAGTTGACAGAGAAAGCGATGTAATAGCGTGTGAGATAACTTGTATGCTAGTATACAAGTATAATATAATCAAGCTATACCAAATGAATCAAATTTTACGCCCTATCTTGTATACTAGTATCCTGTATTTTTTTATCCCTATCCTTGTATACTAGTATTTAAAAGAAAAAGGGTATTGAGGAGTATGAATTAATGAAAGCGATACAAGTGGTTAAACCAGGGCAGCTTGAAATAATTGAGAAAGAAATGCCTCAAATCAAACATGAAAATGAGGTTCTGATTCAAGTGAAGATGGCTGGTATCTGTGGTTCAGATGTCCATATCTATCATGGAACCTCACCAGTCGCTACCTATCCGCGAGTAATCGGACATGAAGTCACTGGCCAAGTAGTAAAGACTGGCGCAGACGTTACCTCCCTTAAGGTAGATGATCATGTTGTCATCGAACCGATTCTCACTTGTGGAGAATGCTATGCGTGCCGATCTGGACGGCAAAATGTCTGTCAGAATTTAAAGGTTTTTGGGGTTCACATTGATGGTGGTTACCAAGAGTATGTAGTTGTCCCTGAAAAAATGGCTCACAAAGTTGACCCAACACTAGATTGGAAAGAATCGGTTTTAGTGGAACCCTTTACAATTGGGGCACAAGCCAATTGGCGTGGGGATGTCAGGCAGGGAGATGTTGTGTTTATCATGGGCGCCGGCCCGATTGGGATTTGTGCCTTGCAGGTTGCCAAGTATAGAGGGGCAACATGTATTATTTCAGATTTAAGTGAAGAAAAGCTGTCCTATGCCGAGAGCCTTGGTGCCGATTTTACAATTAACCCGTTGAAAGAAGATACTTTCAAAAAAATAAATGAATTAACCGAGGGAATGGGAGCGAATGTTGTCATCGATGCCGTGTGTACAACAAAAACATTCGAACAAGCTGTCCAACTAGCATCGGTTGCTGGAAGAATTGTTGTTTTAGGATTTAGTGAAGAAAAGTCAGGGATTCCGCAGCTGGAGATTACGAAAAAAGAACTGACAGTCAGTGGATCCAGATTGCAAACGAACCAGTTTCCAGAAGTAATCGATCTTTTTAATCATAGAAAAATAGATATAAATAGCTTTGTAACGCATACGTTTCCTTTCGAGCAAGTGAAAGAAGCGATCCAATTAATCGAAACAAATCCAGATGCAGTAAGAAAAGTTCATTTAGATTTTTCACGATAAAAAAAGAAGGAGTGGATATCGATGCAAATGACATGGAGATGGTATGGTGAAGGGAACGACTCGATTACACTTGACCATATTCGGCAAATTCCGGGTGTAATGGGAGCCGTTTGGTCTCTGCATGATAAGGTTGCAGGGGAAGAATGGGAAATGGAAAGAATCCAGGAGGTTGCGGACCAAATTCGAAGCAAAGGATTCAGTCCGGCTGTAGTAGAAAGCGTAAACATTCATGATGATATCAAAATCGGATTGCCTACTAGGGATAAGTATATCGATATTTATATCGATACAATTAAGAAGCTTTCTAAAGTCGGAGTGAAAGTGATTTGCTACAATTTTATGCCGGTTTTTGACTGGACAAGAACGGACCTATATAAGGAGTTACCTGACGGTTCCAATGCCCTGTTTTATGAAAAAGCTGCGGTTACCGATGATCCAAAAGATATGGTTGAAAAAATCCTGGGCGGCGTCGGTGAATTTACCATGCCGGGCTGGGAACCGGAACGTATGGCTAAGTTGGACGAATTGTTTAAAGCGTATGAGGGAGTGACCGAAGACATTCTTTTCGACAACTTGAAATACTTCCTTGAACGAGTGATCCCTGTATGTGAAGAATATGATGTGAAAATGGCGATCCACCCGGATGATCCCGCTTGGCCGATTTTCGGATTGCCACGTATTATTCGCAATCGGAATTATATCAGAAGATTCCTTAATCTTGTAGATAGTCCATACAACGGTTTAACCTTCTGCACAGGATCATTAGGAACCAATCCTGAAAACGATTTACCGGCAATGATTCGCGAATTTCATGATCGAATCCATTTTGCACATATCCGTAATGTAAAGGTTTTTGAAAATGGCGATTTTATTGAAGTCTCTCACCGCGGCCAGGATGGAAGCGTCGATGTAGCCGAAGTCATCAAAGCGTACCATGAAAATGGATTTACGGGTTATGTCCGCCCGGATCACGGTCGTCACCTTTGGGGCGAAGAGAAACATTGCAGACCTGGTTATGGGCTGTATGACAGAGCGCTTGGAATCATGTATATGCTAGGTGTTTGGGACAGCCTGGAAAAAGAGAAAGGAAGAGAGCTAAGTGCTACAGTTAAAGAGAAGCAGTATAGTAAATGAAGCTGAAGCATGGAAAGGAATCGGAGTCGAACTTCCGCAATTTGATTTTAACCAGGTTGCCAAAAGTACGATCGAAAAGCCGCAGTGGGTACACTTTGGTGCCGGAAATATTTTCAGGGGCTTTGTTGCCAATGCTCATCAAAAACTGTTAAACCAAGGACAAGCGGAGACCGGAATTATCGCAGCGAAAACGTATGATTTTGAAATGATCGACCGGTTAAATAAGCCGTATGATAACCTGACCCTGCTTGTGACCATGAAAGCAAACGGCTCTTTTGAGAAGACCGTCATTAACAGCATTGTCGACACTATTGCAGCTGATTACAACAGGAAAGATGAATTCAACCGGCTTGTCGGGATTTTCGAAAATCCAAGTCTGCAGATGGCCAGCTTTACGATTACGGAAAAAGGCTATACCTTGACGAATCCATCCGGGCAATTTATAGGTATGGTTGAGAAAGAATTTGAAACTGGATTGGATAGCCCGGTCCATGCCATGAGCATTGTAACAGCACTTGTCTACCACAGATATATGAAAGGACAATATCCCATGACTTTCGTCAGCATGGATAACTGTTCCCATAATGGCGACAAGCTCAAAGCTGCCGTCTTAACGATAGCAAAGGAATGGCTCAAGAGGGGACATGTGGAGGAAGGCTTCATTGCTTATCTCGAGGATGAAGGCAAGATCACCTTCCCTTTCACCATGATTGATAAAATTACGCCAAGGCCATCTGAAAAGGTGAAAGAAGCGCTTCTTGACCAAGGGATTATCGGCATGGACATCATTGTCACACCCAAAAATACGTATACGGCGCCTTTCGTCAATGCAGAAGTAAGTGAATATCTTGTCATAGAAGACAAATTCACGAATGGCCGTCCGGCCTTGGAGCAGGCGGGAATTATTTTTACGGACAGGGAAACAGTGAACAAAATTGAAACGATGAAGGTTACCACTTGCCTGAATCCGCTTCATACAGCATTGGCTGTTTCCGGCTGCCTGCTTGGCTATACTTTGATTGCAGATGAAATGAAAGACGAAACACTGAGAAAATTTGTAGAAATGATCGGTTATCAAGAAGGATTGAAGGTAGTGGTCAACCCTGAAATTATCAGCCCGAAAGCCTTCCTGGATGAAGTTTTGAACGAACGCTTTTCCAACCCTTATATCCCGGATACGCCGCAGCGCATCGCGTGCGACACATCCCTAAAAGTAGGAATCCGCTTCGGTGAAACTTTGAAGTCCTATGTAAAAAGAGAGGACCTGAATCCGGCTGATTTGAAAGCTATCCCGCTTGCCATTGCAACGTGGTGCCGCTATCTCCTGGGCATTGATGATGAAGGAAAGCCCTTTACTCTAAGTCCTGATCCACAGCTTGAGACTCTGAAAGCGGCTCTTGAGGGTGTTGCTTTGGGTGACCGAACATCTAACATAAAATTAATCCTGTCCAATCAAGCTATCTTTGGAGTCAATTTGTATGAGATAGGGTTGGGCGAAAAGATTGAGTCCATGTTTTATGACATGCTTGCAGGTACCGGTGCCGTCCGCCGTACTTTGGAGAAGTATTGTCTTTCAGATAAGAAAAAAATCACGGTTGGTTAGGAGCGGATGGGCTATGAGAAGTTTCTCATGCCCATTTCCTATTACCATTGGAAAAGGAATAAATTAAAGGAGGAGAAAATAATGAAAAAACTAGACGTATTGACGAAAATATCCGAATGTGGGGTAGTAGCTGTTGTAAGAGCAGATTCCAAGGAAGAAGCCATTAAGATATCAGAAGCATGTGTAGAAGGCGGCATTCAAGGGATTGAGGTTACTTTCACTGTAAAAGGTGCAGATGAAGTCATCAAGGAATTAGCTTCTATTTACGGAGAGAATTCAAATGTCGTCATTGGAGCCGGAACGGTTCTTGATGCAACGACAGCAAGGATCGCTATTCTTGCCGGTGCACAATTTGTCGTTAGTCCGGGATTTGATGGAGATACGGCCAAACTATGTAATCTCTATCAAATTCCATATATGCCGGGATGCATGACTATCACTGAAATGAAGCATGCGTTAGAAGCCGGGGTCGATATTGTTAAACTATTTCCTGGTAATGCATTCGGTCCTGAGTTTGTAACGGCGGTAAAAGCTCCTCTTCCACAAGTGAACATTATGCCGACTGGCGGAGTCAACCTAGATAATGTGGATAGATGGATAAAAAATGGCTGTGTGGCTGTCGGTGTGGGTGGAAATTTAGTTGCACCAGCCAAACAAGGGAATTATGACAAAATTACTGAATATGCAAAGCAATATGTCCAAAAGGTACAAGAAGCAAGAGGGAACTACTGATGAAAAAAATAGTTACACTTGGAGAAATTATGCTTCGCCTTTCCGTAGATAACGGTGAACGGCTTTTTCAAGCTGATCAGCTTAGGATGCATTATGGCGGTGCAGAAGCAAATGTAGCCGTTTCACTTTCAAACTTTGGACATGACGTCTATTTTGTTAGTAAAGTACCGAAAAATCCATTGGGAATAGCTGTTGAGAGACAATTGAAATCTTACGATGTCCATACTGACTATCTGATTAAAGGCGGGGAACGGTTAGGTTCCTACTATCTGGAAACTGGAGTAGGACAAAGAAATTCCCAAGTGACGTATGACAGGAAGTACTCCAGTTTTTCGATGCTTAGACCAGATGAAATCGATTTTGATGAAGTTTTTTCAGGGGCTGTACTCTTTCATGTTACCGGAATTACCCCGGCACTATCCCCAAGCTTAAAGGAACTTACGTTGCTTGCGCTTAAAAAAGCGAAGGAAAAAGGGGTACTTACCAGCTTTGATTTTAATTACCGGGCAAAACTTTGGAGCCAGCAAGAAGCAGCAGATACGTTTAAAACATTACTTCCATTTGTTGATATATGCTCCTTCGGTGAATTGGATGCCGTTTATATTCTCGGCCTAGATCAAGCTGATCATTCCTTGTCCAAAGAGGATAAGTTGAAATATTATTATTCAAAAATGATTGAATTGTATCCAAACATTCGGTCGATCAGTTCAACGTTCCGAACTATTATTTCTGCTTCAACCAATACGCTGCAAGGAAACTATTTCACTGGCGGGGAGTTATACCAATCAGAGATTTTCCAGATTGATCACATCGTTGATCGGGTAGGCGGCGGTGATGCATTTGCGGCAGGTATTTTACATGGAATCTTAGAAAATAAGCCCTCCCAGGAACTAATCACATTTGCGACAGCAGCATCTGTCTTAAAACATACAATACATGGTGATTGTAATGAGTTTTCAGTAGATGAGGTTGCTGCTTTTGCAAACAATGGTCCAGGGAAAATTGTCCGCTAAAAGTTGAAATCAATTTATCGAAGGATTATCAAAATGCCTATTTCACTTCTTGGGGTGAAGTAGGTTATTTAATTTATTTTATCAAATCGATAATTAAATAGTTTACTATCGACATAAAATGAATAATCGTTTATTGGATAAGAGTCCTGTTGACTTCAGTAACTTACAGAAGTAAAATTTTGTATATAAGTATACTAAATAACAAAAGAATAAAGGGGTTTTATATTGAGTCTTAATAGTATCACTACAAATGACAGAAAAACACTTGGAAAAAAAGCCTATACTAAAATCCGGGGAGAAATTATTACGTTAAACTTTAAGCCAGGACAAATGTTGTCTGAAAGTGAACTGGCTGCTACTTTAGGAGTAAGTCGTACACCTATTCGTGAAGCTTTTTTAATGCTTCTGCATGATGAATTACTTGATATAATTCCACAGCGAGGTGCACGAGTTGCATTAATATCAGTAAAGAAATTTGAAGAAAACAGGTTTGTAAGGGAAAGTTTAGAAATAAGTGCCTTGAAATCTGTAGCCAGAAACTGGAATTCCGATGATTTACGTTATAAAGAAAGTCAAAAAAAAGCTATTGAATTATTAGAAAAACAACATATAGCAGCTACAAAGGGAGAATATATTCAATTCTTGCAGTTAGACGATTTATTTCATTCCGTTTTTTTGGAACTAATGGAAAACCAAACATTAATTTCTGTTGTTACACAAATGAGAGGTCATTTGAACCGGGTGCGCTATTTAGAGTCTACGACACCTAACCATATGGAAAATGTGGTAAGTCAACATCAAAACATTTTTGACGCCATTTCCTCCAATAATGAAGTGAAAACAGAGGAATTATTGCGACACCATTTTCATAAAAAAGACGATTTACCAAAATTAATTGAACTGTATTCAGATTATTTTACTTCTTAACTAGGTGAGTAAGATAGATTAAACTACAAACAAAAAGAGATGACTCAGGCCGTTTTATTAACCGGTTGAGTCATCCTCTAAAACATTAAAGCGCTTAATTTCAAAAAGATAGAAACTAAAACTATAAAATTTAAACAGTCATTTTTACGGATTTCGTGTTAGTGCTGGGATACTTAATGGGACGAACAAAACGGATTACAGATAAGGAAGCAAAGATTGCCAATCCGCCTGCCAATAAAAACGCAGATGTAAATGAACCGGATCTATCAACAAGGTATCCAGTTAAAGCCGGTCCTATAATTCCAGCTGTGTTCGCTAAAAAGTGCATAAATCCACCTACAGATCCAACACTGCTTTGCTCAACAACATCCTGGACGATTGCCCAGTATATTGCCCCTGTCAAATATAGGAAAAATACTGAAAACGCAACCAATGTTACCGCACTGACTGTTGTTGTTACAAGACCAGCCCCTCCGATACAAACAGCTGAAGTAAATAGACAAGTTACAAGCACAACTTTTCTTGAGAACAATACACCTTTATTTGTAAATTTTTTGAAAACAAAATCTGAAACAAATCCGCCAGAGGCTAGTCCAATAAATCCGACAACCCATGGAATCATGGTTATAACACTCATTTCCTTAACATCCATGTGACGAGCATCTATCAAATAACTTGGAAACCAAGTTAAGAAGAAGAATAAAATGTAGTTATAGGAAAAGAATGCAAATGCTGTGAATAATACTGTTTTTTGTTTCAAATAAAAGGTTAATGGACGTTTTTGTTGTGGAACCTTGTTGTTTTTTACAACAGTTGACTTTTCCGCAGAAGCAGCAGGTTTTTCTTTAACAAATTTCCACCAAAATATTGCCCAAACAAGACCTAAAACCATAATAAAAAGGAAGGATATCTTCCAGCTGAATGTAATGGCGATAAAGCCTACAATTGGTCCTGAAATGGCTCCACCAAGAGGTGTGCCACTATTCGTTAAACCAACAGCAGACGCACGTTGGTCAGCTGGGAACCAGTTATTGACCATTTTACTGATGGTTGCCGAAAGCGGGCCCTCACCCATTCCAAATAAAACACGAATGACAATTAAACTTGTAAATCCAACGGCTAATGCAATAGCACCACTAAATAATGACCAAACGATCATGGCAACAAACAAAGTAAGTTTCGCACCGTATTTATCAGAAGCCATTCCCCCAATAAAGTTGAAAATGGCATATCCAACAGAAAAACTACTAAAAATGATTCCCATTTGTGTTGCTGATAATGATAAATCTTCCTTAATAAATGGAGCACCAATGGACAATGCAGAACGGTCTAAATAATTGATTACGCCAGCTATGAATAATAAAATCATTACAGGTAATTTATCTTTTGTGAACATTTTTGATAACATTGATTTACCCCCTAAAATTTTGTTAACGCTTTCTCGTAATATCTAATTAATTTCCACTTATTCTTTTAAATGATTACCTAATTTACTTGATCATGTGCAAATCATTCCTTATGGGAATCATTTGCACCCCCAGATCACCTTTTACACTTCAACAATAGCTTTAATTACTTTGGCCTCTGGGGTTAACCACTCTTCAAATTGATTGATCATCTTATCAAAGCTAGCACGGTGTGTAATGTACGTATCAATATCTACACCGCCAGTTTGTATTGTCTTCACCACATATTCAAAATCTTCCCGAGTAGCATTGCGGCTTCCCATTAATGTAAGTTCTTTTTTATGGAAATCAGGGTCATCGAACAAAATATTACCCTTGGTTAAACCAACATAGATTAATTTTCCGCCGTGAGCTGGATAGTTAAACGCATCAGACATAGATTTAGCATTACCTGTTGCATCAAATACAACTGTTGGCATTTCTCTATTGGTAATTTCCTTTAAATTCTCAATCGGGTTTTCCAAGGCGTTTACAGTATAATCCACTTTGGCCCATTTACGACAATACTCCAAACGTTCTTCGTTTACATCCATTGCAATTACATTTGCTCCCTCTTGCTTGGCAAAAGCCATGACACCTAAACCAATTGGACCTGCACCGATTACAAGAACATATTCCCCCTGTTTAAGTGCAGCACGTCTAATTGCATGTGCTCCTATACTTAAAGGTTCTATCATAGCAGATTGGTCTAGTGTAAGCCCATTTGTTTTAACTAAATGATTGTAAGGAACCGAAATCCATTCACTCATTCCGCCTTCAATGTGAACACCCAAGACTTTCATATCTGTACAGCAATTCGTTTTTCCATTTCTGCATGCAATACATTCACCACATTCCATGTACGGAATGACTGATACTTGATCCCCTGCCTTTAAGCAAGCAGGGTTCTCACCGATCGATTCAATTTCACCAGAAAGTTCATGACCGAGTGTACGAGGATAGCTGAAAAAAGGCTGGTTTCCTCTGTACGCATGGTAATCAGTCCCGCAAATACCAATGCGGCGGATGCGGACTAAAGCTTCTCCCGTTTTAAGCCCAGGCCGTTCAACTTCAACCATGTTAAATTGATTTGGTTGTTCACAGACAATACTTTTCATTGGACTTTCACTCCTTCAATTTATCTAATTATTTTAACTATAAAAATCTTAAATTTTTTCCAATCTATTATTTATAGAATTACACCGTCTTTGAAAATACTAATTTCTCTAAATCCAAACCTCTCATTATTGGTCTTCTTCTCTCCTGATGCGAGATCCAGAATATATCGGAATAAATCAACTTTCAGTTCATCCATAGTTTTTCCCTCGATCAACTGTCCAGCATTATAGTCAATCCAATTCTTTTTGCGTTTGGCTAAATCAGAATTTGTCGCTAATTTTACTGTTGGTACCGGTCCACCAAATGGTGTTCCCCTACCCGTCGTGAATAATACTATATGAGCCCCAGCTGCAGCCAATGCTGTAACAGAGACAAGATCATTTCCGGGCGCGTTGATTAAATTCAATCCAGGTTTTGCTACTCGTTCACCATAAGGATTTACATCGACAACGACAGCGTGTCCCCCTTTTTGAGTACAACCAAGCGATTTTTCCTCTAGTGTACTAATCCCGCCTGCTTTATTTCCAGGTGATGGATTTTCATAAATGACCTGATCATGACGAATAAAATATTCTTTAAAATCATTTACTAAGTGAACAATCTTATTGAAGACTTCCTCATTTTCCGCTCGGTTCATCAAGATTGTTTCCGCCCCAAACATCTCAGGGACTTCTGTCAAAATTGTTGTTCCACCATCTGCAACAATTAAATCAGATACTGCCCCAACTAAAGGATTGGCTGTAATACCAGAAAAGCCATCAGAACCACCGCATTTCAGTCCTACTTTTAGCTTTGAAACGGGTACTGGCTGGCGTTTAAATTGTTCTGCATACTCCACTAATTCTTCAATTAAACTTAAACCAGTCTCTAATTCATCTTCCACTTCCTGGGACTTCATGAACTTCATGCGATTTGGAGGATATTCACCAATAACCTCTTTAAAAGATTCAATTTGGTTATTTTCGCATCCCAGCCCAACAATCAAGACACTGGCTGCATTTGGATGTTGGGCCAAAGCAGCTAACAGCTTTTGTGTATTAGACAAATCATCCCCTAATTGGGAACATCCGAATGGATGGGAGAAATGATAGATTCCATCCACTCCGCGATCCTTAAACTTTTCACTAGCCATTTTGGCGAGTAATTCACATGTTTTATTGATGCAGCCTACCGTATTGATAATCCAGATTTCATTGCGGATTCCAGCTTCCCCGTTTTCACGAAGATATCCCTGGAATGTATGCTCCGATTCTTTTTTGACTTCCTGTTGGCTGATAGGTTGATAGGTATAATCCAAGATTCCCTTTAAACCAGTCTCCAGATTGTGGGTATGTACCCATTCCCCAACAGAAATGTTCCTCTTTGCCTTACCAATTGAATAACCAAACTTGAGAACATCCTCCCCTTTATTTACAGGGCGGATTAAAATTTTATGCCCTTTTGGAATATCCTCTAAAACATTGATATTTAGTATTTCATTTTCTTCCGTTTGAATCTGAATGTTTTCCCCTTTACGGATTTCTTGCAATGAAATAACAACGTCATCTTTTGCATTCAATTGAACTACATTATTCATTTCATTTCCTCCAACCTTTTTAATTGTTAGTACAATGTATTAACAATCGTTCGTCATATTAACGAACATATAACAAAAGAAAACCCTTTCAATTTCAATTTCCTTAATCTTACCATCAATATTTGAAATGGAAATTACATTTTTTGCTTCATTTATACCTTTTTTTGATATAAGATACAATTGGGTGATGAGCTATATGAAAACGATAACAAAAATTTCAAACAGTAACTTACTGTTTCCTTTTTCTTTTATTTATCAAGATACCAAAAGTCCACAAAAAGAACTGGCTGACCATATTCACGATTATTATGAAATTGTTTATGTATATAGTGGAAAAGGGACTTTTTTCATCGATGATATTTTTTATGACATGAAACAAGGTGATGTATTCCTTATCCCGAACAATATCATTCATCGTGCCATGCCTGACAAGGATGAACCTATAACATCGACCATTATTTTTTTCAGCCCAACATTAATTTATAATGTCTTACTTGATGATTCTTTCTCTTATTTAAATTTGTTTGATATGGCAAAAAAAATGAAAACTTATAAAATATCCCTGGAACTAGAGAATCAAAAGAAGATGGAAGAACAACTCTTAAATATTTTTCAAGAAACGGTAAAAAATGAACTGGGATCTAGACATGCCTCATTGCTATTCGTTCATCAGATCATACTTGACTTATATCGTGCCCACACGGATAATAAACAGCACTTAATCGAAACGAATACCTATGGACCAGATTGGGTCAAAGAAATTTTAGTCTATATTAATCAAAATTTAAGTCATCAATTAGCCCTGACCGAACTTGCTAAAGAGGCCCTTGTCAGTACCTCTCATTTTAGTAGAGTATTTAAACAAATAACCGGAATGGGCTTGACCGTGTATATAAATAATAAAAGAGTCATTAAAGCCAAAGAACTTTTATTGGAAACGAATCATACAGTTTCCTTTATTGCCGAAGAATGTGGATTTGAAAGCATGACCCATTTTCATAGAATCTTTAAAAAATATATGGATATGACTCCAGCTAATTATCGAAAAGAAAATAAAATGTTCCACACTCCGAACATTTAAAAATCAAAACACCACAGGATCAAAATATCCTGTGGTGTTTTAGTATCAAAATAAGGTATAAATATAGCAAAAACTGTGATTTTTATTCCGTTTATTGATGATACAATATTTTTGTAAACATGTTAACGTTTTCATAGAGATTTAAGAGGAGGCTTTATAACATGCAAAAATTAACAAAGGAAACATGGGCTGATTACAGGGAATATCCAGAAAAGGTAATACAGTTTGGTGAGGGAAATTTTTTAAGGGCCTTTGTTGATTGGAAAATAGACAAAATGAATAAAGAAGCAAATTTTAATGGCAGTGTAGTAGTCGTTCAACCAAGAGAACATGGAACGGTTCATAAATTAAATGAACAAGACGGGTTATACACACTTTACCTGCAAGGAATCAAGAATAAGCAGGCTGTTAGAGAGCATAGCGTGATCAATTGTATCAGCAGGGGAATTAACACTTATACAGATTACTCCCAGTATTTAGAGCTGGCAGAAAACCCTGAATTAAGATTTATCATTTCCAACACAACCGAGGCTGGAATTTATTTTGAGGAAAATGATAAATTGGAAGATCAACCGCAGAAAAGTTATCCGGGTAGATTAACTGCTCTTTTATACCACCGATTTAAAGCATTCGATGGCGATACAAACAAAGGATTTATCATTATTCCTTGTGAGTTAATTGATCGAAATGGCGAAAAACTGAAGAAAATCGTCCTTCAACATGCGGCACTATGGAATTTGGGAGAAGAATTTGTTAATTGGGTTCATGAAGCCAATGCATTCTGCTGCAGCCTTGTCGATCGAATTGTTACCGGTTATCCAAGAGATACCATTAATGAAATCACGGAAGAATTAGGATATAAAGATGATCTTGTTGTCGTAGGAGAACAATTCCACTTATGGGTCATTGAAGGTCCAGATTGGATTAAAGAGGAGTTTCCAACTGATAAAGCAGGTCTTGATGTTAAATTCGTCAGCGATATGACTCCATATCGATCAAGAAAAGTCAGGATTCTAAATGGTGCTCATTCTGCCATGACTCCTGTCGCTTATTTATACGGATTAGACACAGTGGGTGAAGCCGTTACAAATGAAATAACCAAGAAGTTTGTGGAAGAGTTAATTTATGAAGAAATTATTCCTGTTTTAGATTTACCGGAACAAGAATTGAAGCTTTTTGCAGAAGCTGTGCTTGAAAGGTTTATGAATCCATTTGTAAATCACTATTTAACTAGTATTGCCTTAAACTCAATGTCTAAGTTTAAAACAAGGGATTTACCGTCTTTGCTCGAATATCTGGACAAGAAGAAGGAACTTCCAAAAAAATTAACATTCTCCCTTAGCGCCTTAATTAGTTTCTACAAAGGAAAAAGAGGGGAAGAAGAAATACAACTGCAGGATGATCAAGATATTTTAGATTTATATAAATCCTTATGGGAAAACTATGACAATACAGAGAGTGGTATAAAACAAATTGTTACATCTGTACTTGCATATGAAAAAGTTTGGGGTATGGACCTAAATAATGTGCCAATGTTAACAGAGGCTGTGACGAATTATCTCATTAAAATTGAAAATGATGGGATGAAAGAAGCTATTAAAGAGGTTACTAAAATGAATGCTACAATTGAAGTTGACTGATCCTTCTAAGGAGAATGTTACCTGAGTGAGAAGCAAGGGGAACTTTACTTTCTCTCATACTTTTATTTTTCTACTAGCATAATGACAAATTCTTTGAAGCGTACCTAAATCAAAAGTCTCTATCGCTACCCATAATGGAACAATAATGTGCTTAGAATTTTCTTCGTAAGATGCACACCCAGCGATAAATAACTGCGAAAATTTGAGCCTCTCGTTTGGTAAAGAGAGGTTCTTTTATATATTTAAAAAATTTTCAAAAAAGGATTATCTTCGTTTGAATTCTACCTTTTCGGAAATCATAAGATAAGGTTTCTGCTTATAAAAAATCGTTTTATCTAAGGTGAAATTTCAAACAAGGAGATCAAAAAAATGAATGCGATTAATACGAATGATGCTTCTATAGAAAAAAAAGAAACGGTCATGAATAAAATTTTAGGAGCAATCAGTGGAAGCTTCGCGCCTATTTTAGGGGTACTTGCTGGATCCGGATTAATTTCAGCCTTATTATCCATCTTATCGACATTAGGATGGTTATCTGCTAAAAGCGGAACCTATGCCATTCTTTCTGCAGCTGGACATGCTGTTTTTTATTTCTTCCCAGTTTTTCTAGGGATTACATTAGCCTTAAAACTGGGAGCCAACGGCTATGTTGGTGGTGCGATCGGTGCAGCACTTTTGGAACCGCATTATACGGGTTTAGTTGAAGCAAATGCTCAAAACGTAGATTTCTTGGGGATTCCGGTTATATTAGCAAATTATTCTTCAACCGTTTTTCCAATATTAATGGCTGTTTCCATATATTCCGTATTAGATAAGTTTTTGAAAAAAGTAATTTATAAAGACTTACAAATGTTTCTAAATCCACTTATCTCATTAATGGTGATTGTTCCTTTAACCGTACTCGTATTTGGTCCTTTTGGTACATATGTGGGCGGGGCCTTAGCAGTGGTTATCAAATTTTTAAGTTCAAAAAGTGGAATGTTAACTGGAGCGGTGATGGGAGCTGCATGGTCATTCCTGACTATATTAGGCCTCCACTGGGCCATAATTCCAATATTTATTGCAAATCTTGCGACTGGTGGTGATCCGCTTAGTGCGATGATATCAGCAGCTCCTTTCGCTCAAATCGGGATGGGTCTTGGGGTGTTCTTTAAAACGAGAGATAAAAATTTGAAAACGCTAGCTGGATCAGGGCTTATCCCTAGTGCCTTGGCAGGTACAACAGAAATCATCACATACGGTATCCTAGTACGTTACAAACGAACGATGCTTTTTGTTGCAATAGCCGGAGCTATTGGCGGAGCGATAAATGGGGCATTTGAAGTAAAAGGGACGGCATTTGCTCTCCCAAGTTTCTTGTCGATTCCTGTATTTACACCAATCGGACTATATTTAATGGGGACTTTAACGGCTTTAGTTATCGCATTGGTTCTGACACTTGTATTTGGATATGAAGGGAAAAGCGACGCAGTCCCTGCCAAAACGGTGAAAGAATTTCGACTAGCGAATGTAAAGAGAGAAACCATTTTAAGTCCATTAAGCGGGGGAATTGTTCCATTAAGTGAAATTAGCGATCCGCTTTTTTCAACAGAGACGGTAGGTAAAGGAATTGCGATTGAACCCACAAACGGCGAAGTGATCTCGCCCGTTGATGGAACGGTTACCACTCTATTTCCAACCGAGCATGCCATTGGCATTACATCAGAAGATGGGGCTGAAATCTTAATTTGTATTGGGGTTGATACTATTAATTTAAAAGGTCAATTTTTCACTTCTCAAGTAAAACAATGGGATAAAGTGAGAAAGGGCGACTTGCTAATTCAATTTGACATTGAAAAAATTAAAGCTGCAGGCTTTGATGTAAAAACTCCTGTAGTCATCACTAATACCAATCAATATGTTGATGTTGTCCCAGCCATAGATGGGAAAGTCCAGGCAAAAGATGAATTAATCATGCTGGTTGTATAAATGAAAACTTGCCGATTGGAATGTCCGGTAAGACGGTTCACATTTTTATTGTTTGGGAGGACTCAAGTTCGCCAGTTTGACCGGCAATGAAGATAAAGGATTATTTAAATGATGGTTAAGAGCATTAGGAACCAGTGCAAGTGTTTGGCGTATTAATTGAATCTACATAGATTTTTCCCTCCTCGTAAGTTTGTTCTCTAGATTATTGTATATAGGATTTATAAAGCTCGCTATATTTATTCCGACTCTTTATGCCATCAAAAAAGGAGACGAACAGGATGAAAAGTGAATTAATAAGCATGTTAGAATCACGTAAGGAAGAAATAATTGAAATCCGCCGCCATTTACATGAAAATCCTGAGATCTCTTTTAAAGAGGTGAAAACGGCTCAGTACATTGCAGATTTTTATAAAGGGAAAGATGTTGACATTCAAACGAATGTTGGAAATGGTTATGGTATGATCGTAACGATTAAAGGTGGAAAACCTGGAAAAACCATTGGTCTTCGTGCTGATTTTGATGCACTTCCTATTGCAGAAGAAGCGGATGTGCCGTTTAAGTCAAAGAATGAAGGTGTCATGCATGCGTGCGGACATGACGGACATACGGCATACCTGTTAGTTTTGGCTGATTGCTTAATTCAATTAAAAGACTCCATCCCAGGTACCATCAAAATCATTCACCAACATGCAGAAGAAGTTCCGCCAGGAGGAGCAAAAAGTATTGTAGAATCTGGCTTGATTGATGACTTAGATGCCATTTATGGCATTCATTTGTTACCAATGAGACCTGCGGGAACAGTAGGATTTCATGCGGGGTATTCCTTCAATGGACGAGCTTACATGAAATTGAAAGTTCAAGGAAGAGGTGGACATGGTTCCTCTCCTCATTTAGCTAACGATGCCATTGTTGCTGCTGCACATTTTGTTACAGCTGCTCAAACCATTGTTAGCCGCAGATTAAGTCCATTCGATGTCGGTGTGATCACAATCGGATCTTTTGATGGAAAAGGTACATTCAACGTGATCAAGGACAGCGTCGAACTTGAAGGTGATATTCGGTATATGACAGTAGAAACAAAAGAAACGATTGAGAAAGAAGTTAAACGGATTGTAAAAGGAATTGAAGAAGAATTTGGCGTAACATGTGAGCTTACTTATGCTCCAGATTATCCACCTTTATACAACAACCCTGAGCTTACGGCAATGGTTGCAGAAAGTTTACGAAGCATGAATGATAAAGATATAAAAGAAGTTAAAGAATTTCCGGCTATGTCTCCATCCGAAGACTTTGCTTATTATGCTGAAAAATTCCCTGCCTGCTTCTTTTACATCGCATGCACACCAAAAGGAGTAGAAAATCCTTACTTCAATCATCATCCAAAATTTGATATCGATGAAGATGCACTCCTAGTAGCTGCTAAAGCTGTTGGACAAGTGGTTTGCAGTTATTATCAATTAGATTAAAAAATTTAAAAAAACCTATCACATCCGCCATTAGATTCAGTATGTGATAGGTTTTTTTGTATGGACAGTGACACAATATTAGTACCACCTTTGTAGAAACTGGATGTCATTTGACCAATTTCAGTTATAATAGAATGAATAGATTGGAGGAAGGAGTTCATATTTTTGAACAACGATAAACAGGATCAAACGAAAACATCCAATATTCAAGTGATCTCTCGTGCGGCTAAAATACTAAGGGCTCTTAGAGACCATCCAAAAGGATTAAGCCTATCGAAAATTGCTAAAGAAGTAGGTCTGGCCAGATCGACGGTTCAAAGAATTGTGACTGCTCTTGAACAGGAGAGGTTAGTTGCAGCAGCTTCCGCTAATGAAGGTTTCTGTCTTGGGCCAGAGATTTCATTGCTAGCGGCTGCGGTCCAGAGTGATTTAAGAGAAGAAGTCAGGCCATTTTTAATAGAACTATCACGTCAAGTTAATGAAACGGTAGACCTGTCCGTTTTAGATAACAGTAAGGTGCTTTTTGTGGATCAAATAATCGCACCGCATCCATTGCAAGCAACTTCACAACCTGGTGCGTCTTTTCCATTACATTGCACGGCAAACGGAAAGGCGATACTGGCCTCCTTACCTATAGCTGAGGTTGAGAAATTGATACCGTTGGACATGCAACCGTTCAATGATCAGACAATTACAAGCCGGTATGAACTGTTAAAGGAATTAGAAGTGGTTCGTAAACAGGGAGTAGCTTTTGCCAGGGAAGAGCACATTCAAGGAATTTGTGCAGTGGGCGCAGTTATTTTTGATCGAAGGGGAAATTTAAGCGCTATCTCGATTCCGCTCCCCTCCATTCGTTTTTATGGCAATGAAGAGAAGCTAGCGGCTGCCCTCCTTCATACATGTCAAACAATTAACCAGCACTTTAATAACTAATATTGAAGAATGGACATCATTGATCTTCGTTATGACTAAAATGAAAAAGGACCGCGAAATGATATTTCGGGTCCTTTGAATCTTCTGGCTAACATACGGGTATGTTAGTTTAAAATGGTTACCTTTAATTGTTTTACCCCAAAATTGATGGCATCTTGTTCAGCAGGAATAAAGACATCAATTCGATTCCCTTTAATGGCTCCACCTGTATCCCCAGCGATTGCTTCACCATAGCCTTCTACATAAACTTTACTGCCAAGCGGTATAACAGATGGGTCAACGGCGATGACCTTTTTATTTGGGTTATCAATAAGGTTAATTCCAGTAGCCGTAGTGCCGGAACAACCCTCACACGAAGCTGTATAGGCTGTAGCTTTCACTGTAATTTCCCTTGAACTTATATTAGTAGTTGATGCAGCTTCAACCGCTGGTTCACTTTCCTTTGGTGCTTGCGCTGCAGGCTTTGCTGATGTTGTATGTGCAGCAGGCTTCGTTTGTTTTTCTGCTACAGTAGTATTAGTCGTATTTAAACCTTCATAGATTAATAGATTTAATCCAGGATGGATGAGATCGGTAGTTAATTTGTTCCATTCTTTAAGTTGCGAAACAGTTACCTGATAATTCGTGGATATGTCCCATAAAGTGTCACCTTGTTTAACAGCATAATGTTTTTCCGGTGCAATGGTTAGTACATCTCCAGGGTGAATAAGGTCCGTAGTAAGATGATTCAACTTTTGTATATTTTCTAAAGATGTATTATTTGCGCGTGATAGATCCCAAAGGGTATCCCCTTTTTGTACTGTTACTGTTGCGGCTTGTACATTAGCACTTACAGTTACTGAGAGTACAGCAACTGCTATTATTGATATAATTCTTTTAAGCATTCTTTTACCCTCCATGTTCTTTGGTTGCTAAGTTTTCATCATCGTAACATAGAATTTTCTGACACAAAGAACAGGGAGATGTTAAATCGTTTACATCCATGGCAATATTATTGCGATAATATTTCTAAATTCATCTAATAATTTGAAAATAGAACCCCTCAAGGCTCCTAAAATGAAAAAGACCCAGTAGTAGTCCTATCTGGGCGCGTTACTTCTATTTTTACAATAGTGTTACATAAAATGAATTTAAAGTTTATATTATCCTATTATTTTCCTTAAATACCATTTATTTTTCGATTTAAAAACTAATTTCCCATCTAAACAAGGCACAACATTCGCTGTGCCTTGTTTTTTGATGTGTTTATTTACGGTAGAATATTGCCTGCTGCACGATAGATTCGGTACCATTCTTCACGTGTTAACTGAACTTCGCTTGCCTTACAGCAGTCCTTTAACCTGTCGATATTCATCGTTCCGATCACAGGCTGCATGTGGGCAGGATGACGTAAAAGCCAGGCGGTAGCGATGGTCGTGTTGCCCACTTCATATTTGGCGGCAATTTCATCGATCTGCTGATTCAATTCTGGGAATTTGTCGTTTCCAAGGAATACTCCTTCAAAGAATCCATATTGGAATGGAGACCAAGGTTGAATGGTAATATCATTTAGTCTGCAAAAATCGAGGATGCTGCCGTCTCGGTTAATTGCAGAATCATTTTCCATGTTTACATTGATTCCATTAGAAATCATGTTGGCGTTGGTAATACTTAATTGCAATTGGTTAGCCACAAGTGGCTGCTTCACAAATTTCTGGAGCAGTTGGATCTGCATCGGATTCTGATTGGAGACACCAAAATGGCGCACTTTCCCCGATTTCTCAAGGCTATCAAAGGCCTCTGCCACCTCTTCAGGTTCGACCAGTGCATCCGGGCGATGCAGAAGGAGAACGTCAAGATATTCGGTGTTCAGCCGTTTCAATATTCCGTCGACTGATTCTAAAATATATTCTTTCGAAAAATCAAACATTCCCTTGCGAATGCCGCATTTGGATTGCAAGATGATTTTTTCACGAATTTCCGAGTTCATGTGGATGGCATCTGCAAAAATTTCTTCACATGTTCCGCCGCCATAGATGTCCGCATGGTCGAAGAAGTTAGCCCCTTCTTCTAAAGCAGTTTGGATAAAGCGTTCAGCCTCTGTTTTTTCTAGCGAGTTAATACGCATACAGCCAACTGCTACGACAGGCACCTCTAATGAACTGCTTCCTAATTTAATGGTTCTCATCATTTGTTTCCTCCAATTTGTTATACTTGGCGAACGATGTCAATTGGTAATGCGGATATTCGACTATTTCTTCCAACCACATTACCAGAATGAGTGAAACTATTTTTCCCTATTCTTCCCTATTTTGACACATGGGTTTAGTAATAGGCAATTTTTAAACAGCTGCCGTTACATCCATATCGAAGTAGCGATAAAAAATAAATCTGGAAACAGGCTTCTTGCCTCAAGCAAATCAACAGACCATGCATATTTTATTGGTAATTACTATTACACGATAGTTAATCGATCATTTAGCATGGTTTTATTTTTGCATAAAGGGGCTGGTTTTGCTTGGCACGAACGCCATTGGCAAGTATACTGCAGAAATCATTTTTGTTGGCAGGTACTGAACTGAAGAAACCATTAAGTACTGGACAAGCTATTACACTAGATAATAATAATTTACAGAATGCTCTACTCACGCCACAAAAGTATACGAATGAGGGTGGAAAGGCTGCTCCTAAAATCGTCATTGTAGGAGCGGGATTGGCAGGTCTAACAAGTGCTTATCGACTTAAACAGGCTGGGATCACATCAACTATTTATGAAGCGACCGATCGGGTTGGGGGACGTTGTTGGACAAGAAGAGGGTACTTCAACGACGAGCAAATTGTCGAGCGTGGCGGAGAATTAATAGATACCTGCCATATCGAAATTCAAGAACTCGCCAAAGAGTTGGGATTAGAATTAGATAATTTAATCATGGCAGAACCCGTTCACACCAAACCATTTTATTTTTTTGATCAACGCCCTTATTCCTTTGATGAAGTAACTAATGATTTTATAAAAATCCTCCCTAAACTACAAAAGGATCTGAAAGCAGTGGGTGAAACGACCCTTTATAATAGTTATACTGAGCGAGGATTTGAGCTTGATCATATGTCTATAGTAGATTATATCAATGAAACCGTACAAGAAGGCATCCATTCAAGATTTGGTAAATTACTTGCACTTGCCTATTCCATTGAAAATGGAGCTGATGCTCACCAGCAAAGTGCCTTAAATCTACTTTATATGTTGGGGTTTGCACAAAATGAGCCCTTTCGAATGTACGGTGATTCAGATGAATGCTTTCATATAAGGGGCGGGAATGACCAGCTCCCTGCTTTATTAGCAAAAAAACTTAAGGAGCAAATCGTATTTAATGCCCAATTGATTAAGATTGAACAGTCCGTTCAAAATAAAATAACGCTCGTTTTTCGAAATAAAGAAAAGGAATGGAAGGTCTTAGCCGATAAAATTATTCTTGCTCTCCCTTTTAGTATTTTAAGAACGATAGATTATGAGAATGCAAGATTTCGTCCGTTAAAAGAAACAGCAATTGAAGAGCTTGGAATGGGGGTAAACACAAAACTCCATGTACAATTTGTTAATCGGTTCTGGAATGTGCTCGGAAATAATGGTGAAACATTTGCGGATACAGGCTATCAACAGACCTTTGAATCCTCTCGATCTCAACCAGGTAATTCAGGAATTCTTGTTAACTTCCTAGGAGGTGAAACAGCGGCGCAACTGCTTGCTTACACAGATCGAGAATTAGTAGAGAAGACGAAAGAATTTTTGGACAAGCTTGAACCTGCATTGCCTGGAAGTAATAATAAATGGAATGGTTTAGCAACCGTAGACCATTGGCTAAGTAACCAATGGACTAAAGGCGCTTATTCCTATTGGAAAGTTGGCCAATATACGAAATTTGCTGGAATTTTGGGAGAGCGGGAAGGCAATATCCTCTTTGCCGGTGAGCACACTTCGATTAAGTTTCCTGGTTATTTAAATGGTGCGGTCGAGACTGGTGAGAGGGCAGCACATGAAGTAATCAATGATATAAAAGTAGATTAGGAAAAAAATGCTGACAAATTTGGAATCTGTTGTTCCTTTTTGTCAGCATTTTTTATTGTGAATTTCTAAGGGAAAGCTAACAGTGTTTAGAAAATGTCATTTAGTTCGCTATCAGAATAGATGGAAATTAACACAACTGCTTTACCATCACCAATATTTTTTACGAAATGCGGGACACTTGCGTTCCAACTGAAGGAATCGCCTTCGTCAATGATCATCGAGTCTTCGCCTTGTTCGGCCAAGACTTTTCCCTCCAAAACCAAATGACATTCTTCTCCTTCATGGGCATTTAATTCACCCATGGAAGCACCAGCAGGGAATTCGACCAGCATCATTCTTAATCCACCTTTGGAGGTTAGATGCTCAACCTTCAAATTGTTAAAGGAGGAGTGAGTCCTTTCAGCCTTTCGAACGACGCGCATATGCTGCTTCTTTTCTAATAATAAATAAGGTAAAGGGATATCAAGAAAGGTTGCAATGGTTTGCAAAGTACTAATCGATGGTGAGGTGTTATTGTTCTCGACATTTGAGATAAATCCCTTTGAAAGTCCAGTCCCCTCACACATTTGCGCAATGGTGATTTTTTTTCTATTTCGTATTGCACGGATTTTCGATCCAATATCCAAATGATTCACCTCAAAGGTTTCCAAATAAAAAACATAATTCTATTTTACCATTCTTTCGGCTGATAGTTTAAGTCTGCAAACAATTGATTGCGTTCTTTCTTAGATAGGTCGCGCCACTGTCCGATCGGTAGATTGCCTAAATGAATATTCATGATTCGCGTCCGCTGCAACCTGACAACTCCATAGCCAAGGGCAGAACACATTCGGCGGATTTGCCGATTTAGACCCTGTGTTAAGATGATTTGAAATACATATTTAGACAATTGCGTTACTTTACATGGTAATGTCTTTGTATCTAGAATTTCCACACCCGCTGCCATCCTCTTTAAAAATTCAGGTGTGATCGGTTTGTCGACTGTCACGATATATTCTTTTTCGTGCTTATTTTCGGCACGCAAAATCTCGTTAACGATATCTCCATCATTCGTTAAGAGAATTAACCCATCTGATTCTTTATCTAAGCGGCCAATATGGAAAATCCGTAAGGGATGATTGACCAAATCAATGATATTTCCCTTTATATGTCTTTCCGTTGTGCTGGTAATCCCAACGGGTTTATTTAAAGCGATATAGACATAGTTTTTAGCCACTTTAATCGGGCTGCCGCTAATACGGACATCATCCCCGGGCTCAACTTGGCTCCCGATCACCGCAACTTTTCCATTAATCGTAACTCTTCCTTCACTAATTAACTTATCTGCTCCTCTTCTAGATGCCTTGCCAGACTCGCTAATAAATTTATTAATACGCATGATACACACCCTTAAGTGGAGAATTGTAAGTTTACCATACCCAACTGCTGCCTTTTTTTCAAGTCTTCGGTGCCTGACACTAAAATATTACAAAAGCTACTCAATAGGCCATGTAGTTTACGAACCTGAGGCATTATTAAGGAACAAGTAATGGCGGAAAAAGAGAATATTTGTGAAACGGCATTAAATATCACTGAACTGCTACAAACCCGAGTAAACCAATAGCCAAGGACATAGATTGTTTTTAGAAAAACTGCAGTAGAAAATTGTCGAAAAGGGAAAGACTTACAAACTAAATTTCTAAAATGGCAGGAAATTATCACCATTTTATCTCCAGTTTTTGACAAAATATTCTGATTACATATGTTACTTTTAGTAATAACTACTTAATTGGGGAGATTACGATGAAAAAACTATCTATTATTTTTGTTTTGCTGTTCAGTGTATTCTTATTTACGAGCCAAGCAGATGCAAGTGGTGGGTCCCAGTTAATTATTATTAACAAAAAGACAAATACCCTTGCATTCTATGATAGTGGTAAATTAGTTAGAACATTCAGCGTTGCTACTGGAAGATCGAGGTCACTTACACCAGAAGGGACTTTTAGAATTGTAACTAAGATCGTTAATCGCCCCTATTATAAATTGAAAATTCCGGGCGGAGATCCTCGCAACCCGCTTGGTAGTCGTTGGCTGGGATTAGAAGCACGGGGCACCTATGGTACCACCTATGCTATTCATGGGAATGCAAATGAAAATTCGATTGGTACCTATGCAAGTTCAGGTTGTGTACGGATGCACAATTCGGAAGTACGTTGGCTTTATAGCCATGTCAATAATTACACATTGGTAATCATCACCCATTCAAACAGCAGCTTTGATTCGATAGCAAAGGCCAACGGTTATGGCAGTGGTTGGGTGGAACTTAGCGGCAACAAGTATTATTACGTGGATGGCCAAGTAAAAACGGGCTGGCAGTCGATAGAAGGAAAAAGGTATTTCTTTGATGACGCTGGTGTGATGGAAACCGGATGGATAACCCAGGGTGATAAGAAATATTATCTCGATTACAAAGGTGAAATGAAAACGGGATGGCTGGACGATGGTGGAAATAGGTATTATTTCGATCATACAGGTACGATGAGAACGGGCTGGATCGCAGACGGTGGGAAGGAATATTATCTTGATAACAAAGGTGTGATGAAAACCGGTTGGTTATCTATCGCCGAAAATCGGTACTATTTTGATAGCAGCGGAGCTATGAAAACCGGCTGGTTAGCGGATGCTGGAGAATTGTACTATCTCGATAATACAGGATTGATGAAAACGGGCTGGATCAATTCTGAAGGCCGCTGGTACTATCTCAATGATACTGGTGTCTTGAAAAATACTCAGGCTCTTTCCAACAATAGTCAGTGGGATTATCTCGACAAAAATGAGGACGTAACGGCAGACCGGTCCAATTTATTAGAGGAAAAATACAAACTTAACAGTCAAGAGTCGGTAGTGACTGGTTGGTTGAACTATAAGGAGAAATGGTATTACCTGTATGTAGGTGCTGACATGGTTGCTAGCGCAATGAGTGAAGGGTAAATAGGTTGGCAGGATATAATTGCCTCATAGATTAATAGATAGCTTAAAGTGCCTCTAGAAGGCGCTTTTTTGCTGTGAAGCCGTGAGTATTTGAAGGGATATAAACAAGCAAAAACCTACCCTCAGAAGCTTAGTGACAATCCACTATTCTTCGCTAATTGGTAACATATTCATAGATTAATGTTTTACAAGAAGGCTGGTTTAATAGTTTATTAGTTAACGATTTTAGAAGAGGGGAGGGGCACTTAAATTTATGTGAGATCGGATATTGGGGGATCATCAGCATGTATACATTTCTGCATACATGTTTACATTTTGTATACTTTGTGTTTACAAAGGCGTAAACATGTATACGAAATCGTACACATCGCGTAATGACGCAGTGTATACATGTTTGATATCGTTGTTTACAAAAACTTGATAACAGCGACACCTGAAAACAGGCTAGCTAGCGGACGGTGGGGAATGTTGTTGTCTGGATACTTGTCGCTTCATGAAGACTGACTAGATAAGCTCTGAAGGCAGAAGATGCGTTCTCGATGATATAACATGAATAATAATCCTCAAGCTTTTGCCAGCAACAGTCAGTGGGATTATCTCGACATAGATGAGGCTGTTGATTCAAATAGTTCCAATTTTTAGAGGAATACAAACTTAATAGTAAAAATGAAGTAGTGACGGGCTGGTAAAATTTTAAGGAGAAACGGTAGTGCTTATATGTAGGAAAAGATACGGTTGCCAGTTCGATGAGTGAAGAGTAGGGGACTGTTTCCTTCTTCCTCCCTCTTGATAAATTAATAGTTAAAGCATACCTTGATGTGTGCTTTTTTGCTGAGAAAAGTATTGACCAAAAAAGGGTGGATCGGACAGGGGGGCATTGGCAAGTATACAATTTTGTATACATGTTTACGTTATTTGGTTACTTGTATACATTTTAGTATACAAGTTTACAGTTTATGTGCACTTGTATACAATTTGTATACTTTGTGTTTACAGAAGCGTTTACACGTATACAAAACTGTATACATTTTGGGATTGTGCGATGTTTACAAATTTGTTATCGTTGTATACAATAATGTTTACATCTTTCTGAAGTTTACATGTTGTTTACATTTTTACAGTTATATTTTTTTTACTTATAAATCATTGAAGAATCTATCAATCTTCTATACCCTTAAAGGTGTAACTAAAATTACATAACTACTATAAAAATAAATCTATAAATGAAGAGGAATGATGTTTATGACTAAATCCAGAGTTGCAGCTATTGATGTTGGGAATGACTCCATTAAGGCCATTTTCGGAGAACTAGACTATGAATTGAATATTCCTAACATTATTGCTAGGGATACAGAAGATCGACCTGTTATTGGGATTGAAGAACTTGATAATAAAAATCCATTGGATGGAATTCACATCAAAGTCCACTCCCCTGCTTTAAAAGAGAACAACGGAATTTATCGTATTGGTAATTTAGCTACTAAAAGTATTAACGCCACTGAACTAGACCCTGGCAGCAGCAAGTCAGAGGAAGATCAAACGTTAATTATGCTTTTTGCAACATTAGCTTTAGACGCAGTAAAGGAAAATAATTCACATGCTTTTCCGCGTACAAAAAATGTGATTGATGCTAACTACACATTGGGAACAGGTCTTCCCCTTCGTGAAGTAAAAGAAGGCAAGGATGCTGGCTATCGTTCTAAATTAGTTGGTTCCGTTCATCAAGTTGAATTCCTTGTCACACCAAAGTACCAAGGATTGAAAGTAAATATTAAATTTGAAGAAGTAAAGGTATATCCTGAAGGATTCGCTGCATTTATTAACCTTGTTTTGGACAACAGCGGGAAAATAATCAATAAGGAACTTATTGATAAGCGCATCTTAATTCAAGATATCGGCGGATTATCAACTGATATTGCAGTCATCAAAAATCGTAATGTTGATGATGATAAAGCACAAGGGTTTAATCTAGGGGTTTCAGAATCATTAGAAGCCATTCGCGAAGAGATTAGAACAAAGCATGGAGTCGAACTTGATAGCCGCCGTGATGTCGTTGAGATTATCACTAAGAAAAGCGATCGTAATCATATTATGGTTAAAGGAAGCCGGACAAGCGTTCATGATATTACCGACCGAATCCTGCTTGATTTAGCTAAAAAGCAATACCGTTTATTACGTAATGTTTGGCAGAGAAATTCGCAAACGGAAATTTGCTACTTTGTGGGTGGCGGAGCCAATGTCTTAAAGGAATATCTTAAAACGTTAAATAACAATTTAGACGGTTATAATATTGACTTCTTTGAAGATGAGAAAGAGAGTATTTGGATGATGGCCAATGCATATTATAAACTCATCAACGACTTTGTTCGTAAAGCAGAGAAACAAAAGCCAGTTAGAGTTGAACCTGTAAAAAGCTAAATAAGGTGATTATATGAAAAAAGCAGCCTCAAATGAGGTTCAGAGGGGTCAAGCAATATCCTTTCGTATCCCCTCTGATACACCTGACCATATCTTAAAGCATTTACAAAAGTTGAAGGATACAGAAAGAAGGAATTTTTCCAGTAAAATTGCCGAGTTTGTGATGCAAGGTGTGAGTAGTTCTGTTTCGAGGGAAAAGGAGACAATTACAATCCCCCTCCCCCAGAAGTTAACGAAAGCCCAGCGGAATTGGTTAAAGCATGAACATTCTGAAGCATTACTTGGAAGTATTCTCTTTCAGCTGATATCTGACCCGGTTCGCTCGACTTCTCTGCTTGCCTCATTGAATAGTCATTCGATCGATATCGATGAAGCTTTATACCTTCAGGAAGAAGTATTTCCCGAGGAACTTCAAAAAGATGAAAGTTATCTGCAGGTCGCTGTAGCTAAGGAGGTCCCGCCCTCCCCTATTGATTTAAGTGACATGGAAGATGACCTCAGTGAGTTTGATTGGGAAAGTGCAAAAGAAAAGCAGCCGTTAATTGAAGAAGAGGAAAACGAAGTCGAGCCGGATATTGACGACTTACTTGGCGGATTTCTTGCAAACATGAATAAGTAATTTAAAAGGGCCAGACCTCACACACCGCCTATGCGCGGCTGAGAGGTTTGGCCCTTTTTCATAATTAATGCTGTTTATTAGGCATCCTTTGACTTTTTTGGCCTGTTGCTTGACGTTCTTTATTTTTCTTATCTTTTTCCTGTTTTTCATGAAGCTGTTCTACAAATTCGTGTGTACTTTTGTTATCCATTCTGCTTAACCTCCTTGAAAAATCGAACCAATGTTATTTTGACCAAACAGGTTGGAAATATTCTGTAATGCATTTCATTTGTTGTGAATAAGAATAAACATTATAGTCATAGTTGAAAATAAATAAATCTATGAAACTATTAATAGATGCGGTGGTGAGCCCATGGAACTGCTTAACAATATTGTCCGGGCCGATGGAAATTTAAATGAGGAGATCATCTTTAAAAAGGAAATCCTCTATAAGGGGATGAATGGGAGATTTGTGGAGAGATTTTACCTAACTCCATCAACTAGCTATATTTTTAAACCACTAACAAACGATGGCCAATTAGGTAAAGAGGTCTGGGTCCATGAACATATTCTCCCCGTATTTCCAACGATTTATCCAAAAATTATCTCCTATTCAATAAGTGAACGGACTGATTTAAACTGGATGATTCTTGAGGATCTTGGCCCACTCTCCCACGAATTTAATGAAGAAAGTGTATTGGGTGTGATCAAATGGGTGGCGTGGTGGCATTCACTCCCCATTGAGGAATTGGGAAATGTCCCGGTAACAGGATTGAAGCCAAAAATAGAGGAAATAGTATCAGCTGTTTGTGTGAAGAAGGATGAGTTTTACCGATTATTGCCTTCGTTAAAAATCGAGGAAGAGCTCATCGATGCCATTTTTCCACAACTTAATCGCCTGGATTTTTTAGAGAAAAAGGTGTTAACCCATGGCGATTTACATACGGGGAATTTTGCAATCGTCGGCGATGAGTTGAAGATTTTGGACTGGGAGCATACCCATCTTAATTCACCGTACTGGGATTTGTACCATCTCATTGATATGTCACATCCCCTCTTCCCGAAAAAAATAACGAGTCCACTTCGGGATCGAATCTTGGAGTCCTATCTAAATCTGGTTAAGTTTGAGATCAATCGGGATTATTTTTTCAAAGAGTATTATTTATTTGCGACCGTGTTTTCGATGTGGATGATCCTGCTGATTCAGAAGGACCTAGTGGAGAACGGCGGGAAATGGTCTGTTGTGCAGTTGAATACCCAGCTTGAAGAAACCGTTTCTAGTCTTCAACAGTGCGGAGCAGCTCTTCTTTTATGAAAAAGCTAACCTTGGTTCATGCAAGGTTAGCTTTTTTGTGTAAATTAAGCATGGTTCATGTAAGGTTAGCTTTATTGTGTGATTTACGCTTTTTGTTCTGTTAATTTGATGATTTCAATGACGGTGTTGGTAGCTTTGATCATATTATCCACGGAGATAAACTCAAATTTGCCGTGGAAATTTTCGCCGCCTGTAAAGATATTTGGTGTTGGCAGTCCCATGTAAGAAAGCTGGGAGCCATCGGTGCCGCCGCGGATTGGTTTGACAATTGGCATAATGTCCAAGTTCACCATCGCCTCATGGGCAATGTCGACAATTTCCATGACCGGCTTGATTTTTTCACCCATGTTGTAATATTGATCGTTCAGTTCGAGGTTGATGGTGTCTGTGCCATATTTGGCCTTGAGTCCATTGACGATGTTTTCGATCAACACTTTTCTCGACTTGAAAGTTTCCATGTCATGATCTCTGATAATATAGTGGAGTTTTGTTAGTTCAACATCTCCATTGAATGATAGCAGATGGAAGAAGCCTTCGTATCCTTCAGTATGTTCTGGTGCTTCCTGTGCTGGGAGTTGGCTATGTAATTCCATCGCAATTTTCATGGAGTTGACCATTTTGTCTTTTGCGGAACCGGGGTGAATATTGTTGCCTTTGATCGTGATTTTCGCCGCTGCCGCGTTGAAGCTCTCGTATTCTAACTCCCCTAGCGGACCGCCATCGACGGTATAAGCATGCTTCGCATGGAAGGCCGCAACGTCAAACTTATGTGGACCTCTGCCAATTTCCTCATCTGGGGTGAACGCAACGCGGACCTTACCGTGCTTAATTTCCGGATGGTTAATCAGGTACGCCATTGCTGTCATGATTTCAGTGATGCCAGCTTTGTTGTCCGCTCCAAGCAATGTGGTTCCGTCTGTTGTGATTAGGGTGTGGCCTTTATAGTCGGGTAGGCTTGGGAAATCCTTCGGAGACATCACAACTTTTAGCGCCTCGTTTAAGACGATTTCGTTGCCATCATAATTTTCGACGATCTGCGGGTTAACTCCTTTTCCGGTAAAGTCCGTGGCAGTGTCGACATGGGCCAGGAAGCCGATGGTGGGCACTTCTTTTTCTGTGTTTGACGGTAAGGTCGCCATCACGTATGCGTTCTCGTCGATGGTAACTTCTTGCATCCCGATTGTTTGTAATTCCTCGACAAGCATGCGGGCTAATGTCCACTGCCCCTCTGTTGATGGACAATTTTCGTTGTTTTCATTGGATTGTGTGTCCACTTTTACATAGGAAGTAAATCTTTCAATGAGTTCGTTTTTCAATTGCACTACACTCCCCTTTTTGGATGAATTCATGATTATCATATCACTATGAGAGAGCGGTTACACGTTTTTCAAATTAGATCGAAGGCGCAAGTGAGCCAACTTGCGGATGGAGTGAGCCAACTTGCGGATAGAGTGCTCCAACTTGCGGATGGAGTCCCAACTTGCGGATAGAGTGCTCTAACTTGCAGATAGGGTCCCCAAGCCCTTTTGAGTAACATTTACCTATTTTTACTAAAATCCATTTCATAGGAACGGTACCGAAATCCTCCTGTGTTCATCAGATTCATACCCTTCAATATACGATTGGCTGTGTAAATATCATCAACCCCCAAAAACTCCCGGCATTCCTTATTCGTGATGGTCCTATTACAAATCAAAAACCACTCTCGTAAAGTCCTAAGGTGGGCAAGATGATCATTCGCTCCACAATATGGGCAGCACCAGGTCCGGGGCAGCTTCACCATGCCAAACCTACCGCATGTCAAGCACCTCACCCCAGAGCGAAAATCCCCGAAAGGAATACCGTAGGCTGCGCATATCGGTTTTGGGATAAACGGTTGATGACTTTTTAGGAGTTCGGCAGACAGCCAATGAAAGGTTTCTTGGTCCAACTTATTTGCTTGTTGTGGGGTGCTTTTCATAAATGAGGGGATTAAGCTGGGGAACAAGATTTTAGTCTTTGCAGGAGGAACGGTAACCATTTGTTTCGGGTAAGCCAAAACGACTGCCCCGTAGATTGGGAGCAAGATGTTTCGATTCAGAAACCAATCACTAATTAACCCACGATTTCTTTCCAATTGGACAACAGGATTCTCAAAACCATCCTTGTGTCCATCCTCCCGTGTTCGGATTAATTGAGGAGGATTGTCCTTGAACTCCAGGCTTCCGCCAATATTTTTTACCTCTAAAACCACGCCACCCCAAGGAGTCAGCCCAAACGTATCCATTTGAAAATTTTCGGACCATGCGGGAGATAAGTCGTGGAAAATGTGGTGTTCAGCTGAAAATGGGTGCTTCCGGAAGACGTCAGCTACCCTTTCCTCCCCGCCAATACCCGCCTCAACGGATGCTCGTTTAGCTGCCAGTACTGGCTGGAGCGAATGGCCAGCTGATAACCGCTGCTGAGCTGCAAGCAAACCTTCTAACGTCAATGATCCATCTCTGTCTTTAATAATAATCTTCGATCACCTCCTTAAAATCTACCCGTCATCTTGCATCGTAGCACGTCCCCAAAGGTCATACTATAATTCAAACAACTATTTCATAATTTTGTAAAAAAATAGGGCTTAACCGATATTGACCGAATGAGTCAACGGTCGTACAATGTGGTTGACTGATGTGGTCAATAGCCGAAAAAGGAGGGCCACGACAATGTTTTCAAAATTTCTCAACTTAGATAAAGAAAAACAAGACCGAATCATAAATGCTGCCATAAAGGAATTTGCTGAGAAAGGATATGACCGAGCATCGACCAATGAAATCGTCAAAGAGGCGGGTATTTCAAAGGGATTGCTGTTTCATTATTTTCAGAACAAAAAGCAGTTGTTCTTATTTTTATTTGATTATTGTTACGAACTCGTTACCGACGAATTTTACAAAAAAATTAATTTCCAAGAGACTGACTTTTTTAGGCGTATGCGGCATGCCATCAAGATCAAAGCGGAAATGCTTGGGACGTATCCAGATATCTTTAAGTTTATCCAAGAGGTATTTTTGGAGGAATCTTCTGAAATAAAGGTTGAATTTGATAAAAAAAAATCAGAACTGACACATATCAATATGGAAAAAGCGTATGAGGGGATTGATTTTTCCAAATTTAGAGATGATGTCGATCTGACAAAAATCATAAAAATCATCAACTGGACGTTTGAAAAGATGAGTGATGAAGCGATTGAAAAAGCCAAGTTGTCGCCAACCCACGAGATTAATTATCAAGCGATCCAAGCCGAAGCAGAGGAGTATTTTGAGGTTTTGATTAAATGTTTCTACAAATAGGAGGCTGTCACGATGAATGTAATTGAAATAAACAATCTGACAAAGACGTATGGCAAGTCAAGGGGGATCACGGACATTAGCTTTCATGTCGAAGAAGGCGAGATTTTTGGTTTCATTGGGCCAAACGGCGCCGGTAAATCAACCACGATCCGGACCCTTTTGTCTCTCATTTACCCAACCAGCGGCAGCGCGACTATTTTTGGCAAAGATTGTGTTCAATTTGCACCTGAAATTAAAAAAGAAATCGGTTATTTGCCTTCTGAAGTTTTTTACTATGACAATATGAAAGTAAAGGACCTATTAAAATATTCAGCTAGTTTTTATAAAAAGGATTGCAGTAAGCGAATCAAGGAATTGGCGGAAATTATGGATTTGGATCTCAATAAAAAAATTGATGATCTCTCCCTGGGAAATAAAAAGAAGGTTGGCATTGTTCAGGGACTTCTCCATGAGCCAAAGTTGATTATCCTTGACGAACCAACGAGCGGACTCGACCCGCTCATGCAGCAAAAATTCTTTGAACTCTTAGAGGAAGAGAACAAAAAAGGGGTGACGATCCTCTTTTCCTCTCACATCCTTAGCGAGGTTCAACGCTTATGTAACCGTGTTGCGATCATTAAAGAAGGTAAAATCGTCACGGTTGAAAAGATTAGTACCTTACAAGAAAACAACTATAAAAAGTTCAAAATTGAAACGAAAGCACCGCTCGATCCAAGCTGCTTCAACATCAGCGGCGTCAATAATTTAGAAGTTAAGGACACGACGACTAGCTTTTTATTTAGAGGAAACATCAATGCCATCTTGAAAAAGATTGCTGACATTGAACTTGTGAATCTGTGGATTGAAGAGCCAGACCTTGAGGAGATCTTTATGCATTACTACGAAAAGGAGGCCTAAGACTATGAATATCTTTTTTCATGAATTGAAGGCTTATCGGAAGTCGACGATTATTTGGTCTGTATCGTTAGTGTTGATCATCGCTCTATTTATGTCCTTCTATCCTGCCTTTGCTAAGGATGCAGAAGATTTCCAAAAAATCATGGAGGGTTATCCGGAAGCTATCAGGAATGCGATCGGGTTTAACCTTGGGAATTTCTTTACCATTCTAGGTTTCTATTGCTTCCCGTTGTCATTCATTACGTTATGTGGGGCAATTCAGGGGATGAATCTTGGCACGAGCATTGTCAGTAAGGAAGTCCGCGAAAAGACAGCCGATTTTTTATTAACGAAGCCTGTTACCCGGAAGACTGCTCTAACAGCGAAACTGATGGCAGCCTTTGTCTCGATCATCATTACTAATATTATCTATCTAGCTGTAACCATCATCCTGGCATTTCAAGTTAAGACAGATGACTTTAGCCTGAAGGTACTTATTATGCTTTCACTCACGATGTTTTTTATCCAGCTGATTTTCCTAGCCTTAGGGGTGATTATGTCGGTGATTGTCCCTAAGATTAAGTCGGTATTGACCGTCTCCCTTACAACCGTCTTTGCGTTCTATTTTCTGGGGATGTTTAGCACCACAACAGGTGAGGAAGCAAAACGCTATATTTCGCCGTTTAAGTATTTTGACACCACCTATATCATCAAACATGAAAGCTATGAAGCATCCTTTTTAGTGGCTGGCGCCGTTATTATCATTCTGGCCATCGCGGCGAGTTATTTTGTTTATCTCAAAAAGGATATCCACGCTGTATAGCTGCGAAATGGAGGGGTTTGGTTATGAATATATTTTTAAAAGAACTGAAATCTTATCGAAAGTCGCTGATATTTTGGAGCATTGGTGTCTTCCTCATGGTGGCATCAGGCATGGCTAAATATGAGGCCTATTCCTCATCGGGCCAATCGATCAATGATCTGATTGCAGATCTGCCTAAATCGATGAAGGCAGTCATGGGTTTCGGTGTCGTCGATTTATCGAAGATTAGCGGTTATTATTCCTTGCTGTATATTTATTTATTATTAATGGCGACGATCCATGCAGCAATGCTCGGAGCTTCAATTATTGCCAAAGAAGAACGAGACAAAACAGCGGAGTTTCTCTTTGTCAAACCAGTTTCCAGAAATACCATTATTAGCGCAAAATTATTGGCTGCCTTCACGAATATTGTCATCTTCAATCTTGTCACCTGGGGTTCGTTGATTATTTTGGTAGGGAAATACAACCGCACAGGTGAAGCGGTTAATGGTGATATCGCCCTTACCATGGCAGGCATGTTTATTTTACAGGTCTTGTTTCTGGTCATCGGGAGCGCGCTTGCGGCTGTAAAAAAGAAACCGAAAACGGCTCCATCTCTAGCAACTGGTATCCTTCTACTTACGTATATGTTATCGATTGCGATTGATTTGAATGAGAACATTGAAGGCATGAAATACTTCACCCCCTTTAAATATTTTGATGCAAAAAATGTGATGTTTGGCGGTGGACTCGAGGCGATTTTCATCGTCATATCCGCGATTATCATTGCCGCATTATTAGTAGTGACCTTCACTTTTTATAAAAAGAAGGATTTAAATGCATAATGAGAGGCCTGACTTTTGTCAGGCCTTTCCTTTTGAGACTATTTTTCCCGCGTCATTTTAACAAGGGTATTGATATCGCTTGAAAGCTTGCTATAGGAAGGAGTATCTAACTTAATATTTGCCTTTATTCCATCAATGAGCGGCAATGCTTTTGGGTTTGTAATTGTTAAAATTTGAACATGGCCATTAAAGGATTTATCCATCAATTCTTTGGCTCGATCTAAATTGTCATCGTTATTCAACTTCGAAGGGTCAACCCCATCGAGATTACCGGTTCCAGATTCTCCAGCGGTGTTTTTTAACACCTTGCTTTGTAATTCATCATAGCGAGTCGAGGTCACTTCCGGTTGTGCTCTTGCCAGAATAATGGTGTCATCTAAGACAAATACCTTAATACCTGGAATCCCCTCACCAGATAATCGGGATTCCAAATGGGAGGAAATCCCGCCGTCATGGAGGCTGGAACTGCCAATCAAGCTATAGACATTCGTTCCAACCCCTCCTGTTGTTTGACCATTTTTGTTTGTGGTTTCCTTCTTAGTTCTGTCCACACTTGGAACGACATTTGGACTATTCTGATGTTCATGGACATTCCCATTTTTATTAACAGCCGGATCATGATAGTCAAGATTTTCTGCAGCCCCGACCTCATTTCCGTTCACTCCGTTTTGGGCTGAACATCCCGACAACAATAATAAGGCAGCAAACGGTAACCCCCAGATTTTCCATTTTTGTTTAAACATAAAAAATAGCCTCCTTTTTTAAAATGTATTTTCCCCATGAATTTTCTAATTATGAATGGAATATTTCGGAACATATTGAGAAAAGTATTTATTAAAAGAGAATAATGTTGAAAATACTGGAGGTATAAAAGATGGCTGAAGAAAACAAGGAAAACCCAGAATCGTTATCTAGAAGGAAATTCATTCGTAATACCGGTTTCACCGTGGGTGGTCTAGCTGTTGGTGGTGTCTTGGGCAGTCTGCTCCCTTTAAATCGTAAAAAAGAGGAAAAAGTAACACAGACAAAAGCAGAAAATTTTAATCAGGCTTTAATGTATTTTACGCCTGAACAATTTCGAATGACCGAAGCAGCAACAGAACGGATTTTTCCAGAGGATGACCATGGACCGGGAGCAAAGGCGCTTGGCGTGGCCTTTTTTATAGACCATCAGTTGGCAGGTGATTGGGGCTTTAATGCAAGGGAATATATGCAGGCACCCTTTTTCAAAGGTGAAAAGGTTCAAGGCTACCAGGGACGGTTAAGGCGCAGAGATATTTTTGATATTGGGCTGAGGGAACTTCAAAATCACAGTATGACCGTCTATAAGAAAAACTTCACTGAGTTAAAAGAAGAAGAACAGGATGCTATTCTGAAAGATTTTGAGGAGGATAAAGTAAACTTAACAACAATTTCTCCGAGTGGATTTTTTCAAATGCTTAGGGGCGCCACACTAGAAGGCGCTTATAGTGATCCATTATACGGTGGAAATAAAAATATGGACGGCTGGAAAATGAAGAAATATCCTGGCAGTCAAATGGCATATACAGACATTATTGACAAGGATTTTAAGGAAGTTAAACCGCAAAGTCTAAAATCCCATATGAATCACTAAGAAAGTAGGTGGAAACGATGGTGAGGAAATTACCAAAGGTAGATGTAGTTATTATTGGCGTGGGGTGGGCAGGCGGAATCATTGCGTCTGAACTGACCAAAAAAGGACTGAAAGTGGTCGGTTTGGAAAGAGGTAAGGAAAGAAAAACGGAAGATTACTTTATGGTCCATGATGAACTACGGTATGCATTGCGCTATGGAATGATGCAAGATCTGTCTAAAGAAACGATTACTTTCCGAGGAAATGAAAAAATCCGCGCACTTCCGATGCGACAATATGGCTCGTTTCTGCTTGGAGATGGATTAGGGGGTTCGGGTGTCCATTGGAACGGGCAGACCTTTCGTTTTTTGCCGTATGATTTTGAAATCTATAGTAAGACGGTTGAGAGGTATGGCAAAAATAAAATTCCTGCAGGAATGACGATTCAAGATTGGGGAATTACCTATGATCAAATCGAGCCCTATTATGATAAATTTGAAAAACTTACTGGTATTTCAGGGGAGGAAAATCCGCTTGCTGGAAAACGATCAAGTAAGTATCCAACTCCACCGATGAAAAAGTCGCCTCCATTGCAAATGTTTGAGGAGGCTGCGAAAAAATTGAAACTCCATCCCTATATGATGCCGTCTGCTAACCTTTCTGAATCCTATACAAATCCAGATGGAATCGCAAGATCAGCCTGTCAATATTGCGGATACTGTGAGCGCTTTGGCTGCGAATATGGAGCAAAGGCCGATCCGGTCGTAACCGTTATTCCTGTCGCGAACAAAACGGGGAATTTTGAAATTAGAACCCATTCCAATGTTAGAAGAATTTTAAAAACAGGGAATAAGGTCACCGGCGTTATGTACACAGATGTGACCACAGGTGAGGAAATTGAACAGCCAGCTGATATTGTCGTCTTAACAAGCTATGTATTCAATAATATTCGCCTGTTATTAATGTCGAATGTGGGCAATCCTTACGATCCAGGCACAGGAAAAGGCGTGATTGGAAAAAATTATGCCTATCAAGTAATCAAAGGGAATGCCATTGGCTTTTTTGATGATAAAGAATTTAATACGTTTGCAGGGGCCGGTTCGCTCGGAATGGTATTGGATGATTATAATGGTGATAATTTTGATCACTCCAAGGTTGGCTTTATTCATGGAGGGATGGTTTCTCTCAGTCAAACAGGTTTAAGACCGATTCAAAATAACCCAGTTCCTGGAGGCAAGCCTACATGGGGGAAAGAGTTCAAGGAAAAGTCAGTCAAATATGCCAACCGCTATCTATCAGTAGGTGCCCAAGGTTCTTCGATGCCTTTTAAACATCACTATCTAGACCTTGATCCAAGTTATAAAGATGCTTATGGGGACCCTTTAATACGGATTACGTTTGATTTCGAAAATCAAGATCGGCAGCTGGCCAAGTTCCTTGCCTCCAAATGTGAAGGGATTCTTAAAGAAATGGGAGCAGACCATATCGATGCGATGAAAGATTTAGGTCCATATGATATCACCACCTATCAATCCACCCACAACACGGGCGGTGTGATTATGGGGAATGATCCGACGACCTCGGCCGTCAATAATTATTTGCAAATGTGGGACGTCGATAATTTGTTCGTGGTGGGAGCATCCGCATTTCCGCATAACTCTGGCTATAATCCGACAGATACCGTTGGTGCCTTAGCCTACCGTGCGGCTGAAGGAATTATTAAATACCATGATAAAGGCGGACAGGTTGTTTAATTCTCCTTGAAAATGGATTTAATGATAACGATAGTGATAATATAGGTAAATGAATTAGAAATAGGAGGAGAAGCGAATGACAACACAAAATGAAAACAATACCTTGCCGCCAAAGACTTGTTCTGTGGAACGCTTAGTCACACTTGAAGGAGATGTAAAGAAGGTACTTTCAGGTGAAAAAACAGCGACGCGCCGGAATGGCCGCTATGCGGATCCTGGAGAAATCATGACATTGGAAGGCCGTGACTTTGTGGTAGACCGTGTCTATTCCCAGTCATTAGGTGAATTAACGGATGAAGATGCACGCCGTGAGGGCTTCGAAAATGTGGAAGCCTATAAACAATCGATTCTAAGTATTCATCCTGGAATGCCATGGTTGCCGCAAATGCGCGTGTGGGTTCATGAGTTTAGCCCGGTTCAAAAATAGTCTATAAATGCTCGAGGCCCATTTCAAAAGTGGGCCCTTTTTTTATGGAATAATCGATGCTAATCCCAAAAAAGCCTTCGAAATAACCCTTTACGTTTGCAGGTCAATTAGTTGGTTAATCGAAGTAAAAAAATTATAATATTCCTAGAGAGGATTTCCGAGAGGCTGGGGTGAGCGAATGAAGTTTTTATCAAAATACATAAAGAAGTACTGGAAATCTTTTAGCATAGCGGTTTTATTCCTTACCATTGAGGCGATTAGTGATTTGATGCAGCCAACCATAATGGCGAAAATTATTGATGAAGGTGTGGCCAACAAGGATATAGGTTATGTTTTGAAAATGGGCGGATTGATGCTGCTGATTACGGCCTGTGGAGCAATCGCTGCTTCCACCAGAAGTGTAGTCGCTAGTATTGTTTCACAAAACTTCGGGACGGAGTTAAGGTCGGACTTATTCAAAAAAATTCAAACACTTTCGTTTAAAAACATCGATAAATTTGACCGCGCCTCCCTTGTTACCAGATTGACGAATGATGTGACCCAAGTTCAGGTGTTTGTTAATGGATTGATGCGGGTTTTTGTCAAAGCCCCGTTGCTAGCCATTGGCGGTTTGATTATGGCCACACGGTTAAACCTGCAGCTTTCCGTGGTCCTGGCGGTTGTGGTTCCAATTGTTGCGCTATTAATCATCTTTAATATGAGATTGGGCTTTCCCCTCTTTTCCCGTGTTCAAAATGGATTGGACCGGGTGAATAGTGTCATGCGGGAGTACCTATCCGGGGTCCGAGTTGTGAAAGCGTTTAATCGCTTTGATGTCGAGGTTGGTAAGTTTACGAAGGTAAATGACCAATATAAAAATCAAGCCATTTCAGCAAATCGACTGATGTCCTCCTTCAGTCCAGCCATTATGCTCACCGTTAATCTTGGGATTGTTGTTGTCCTTTGGATCGGCGGCAATGGTGTGAATACGGGCGGTATTCAGGTCGGCCATATTATTGCCTTTATCAACTATATGACGCAAATACTATTTTCATTGATGATGATCTCGATGGTTTTTACGATGTTTGTCAGAGCAAAGGCCTCGGCAGGGAGAATCGATGAGGTATTTTCTCAAGCGGATAACGTTTCTTGGAATGAGGAACTTAGGTTAAATTCTATTGAAAAAGGCCGAATCGACTTTGAAAATGTTTCTTTTTCCTATGAACAAGCAACAGGCGAGCCAATCTTAAAAAATATTAATCTTACCATCCTGCCTGGAGAGACAGTAGGAATCGTCGGCTCAACAGGATCAGGGAAAAGCACGCTTGTCGGACTCATCCCCCGTTTCTACGATACGGTGGGCGGTACGATTAAAGTAGACGGTGTTGATAGTAAACAGGTCAGTCCGAAGAAATTACGTGAGAAAATTGCGATCGTGCCCCAGAAGAATATTTTGTTTACGGGGAGTGTCGCGGAAAATATTCGCTGGGGTAATGAAGAGGCAACCGATGCAGAAGTGGTTACGGCCGCGACAATGGCCGGGGCACATGATTTTATTGAGAGGTCACCGGAAGCCTACCAAACAAGGATTGGCCAAGGGGGCGTCAATTTTTCCGGCGGACAAAAGCAACGGATTTCCATTGCTAGAGCCTTAGTAAAGAAACCAGAAATTTTGATATTAGATGATAGTACAAGTGCCGTTGACGTCGCAACCGAGGCGAAAATCAAGGAGGCCTTGAAGAAATATGCTAAAGGGCTTACCTGTTTATTGATTGCCCAGCGGATCACCTCGATTATCGATGCCGATAAAATCGTCGTCCTCGACCGCGGCGAAGTTGTTGGGGTTGGTACACATCAGGGACTATTGAAGGATTGCCGTGTTTATCAGGAAATCTACCAATCTCAAGTCGGCAAGGAGGTGCATCCGTAGTGTCAAAGGGAAACGTACAGACTGGGAATACTCCCCCTGCCCCGCCGCCGATGAGACCAGGCGGTTTTGGCGGAGCCCAACGCCGTGGGCCTGTTGTCAAGCCTAAGAACTTTAAAGGGACATTGCAAAGACTTTGGCAATATTTCGGCAAAGAACGAAAAATGCTCACGGTTATTTTTATTTTTATTGTAATGGACGCAGCCCTGATGCTGCTTGCCCCCTTACTGATTGGAAAAGCGATAGATGCGATGCGAATGAATGGTGGAAAAGTAGATTTTGGATTTCTTGAGATGATGATCTGGATCTTGGTCGCAGCGTATCTGACTGACAGCCTGTTAACCTTTTTACAAGGATGGCTGATGGCCGGCGTTTCCCAGCGAATTGTCAAAAGCTTAAGGGATGCCCTTTTTAAAAAATTACAAAAGCTGCCCGTATCCTTTTTTGATTCTCGTTCACACGGTGAGTTAATGAGCAGGCTATCAAACGATGTCGATAATATTAGTAATACAATCTCGCAATCAACGACGCAATTAATGTCCGGGGTGGTCATCATTACCGGGTCATTAATGATGATGTTACTATTGAGCCCTATCTTGACATTAGCAAGCTTAATAACCGTACCGCTTGTCTTTTTACTCACAAAAACGATTGCCAAACGGACGAGTGTCCTGTTTAAAAACCAGCAAGTGGAGCTGGGAATATTAAATGGCCATATTGAGGAAACAATCTCTGGAATTGAAATTGTCAAAGCCTTTAATCACGAGGAAAAGGTCATCGAAGAATTTGAAGTGGTCAATACGAGGCTGCGTGAGGTCGGCCTCAAGGCGCAAATTTGGTCCGGATTTTTGATGCCGATCATGAACGTCATTAATAACCTTGGCTTTGCAGTGGTCGCGGTGGTTGGAGGAATCCTTGCGGTCAAAAGCATCATCACGATTGGGGCAATTGCCAGCTTCATCACCTACTCCAGGCAATTTGTCAGGCCGCTTAATGACCTGGCGAATATTTTCAATATTCTTCAGTCTGGCGTTGCTGGGGCCGAACGTGTCTTTGAAATCATCGATGAACAAGAGGAGCCAGAAGATCTGCCAGAGGCAATCGCCTTAGAAAACCCAAAAGGACATGTCATATTTGAGAATGTAAGTTTTGGTTACCATCCGGAAGTGCCGATTCTAAAAAATGTCAGCTTTGAAGCGGATATCGGCAGCAGTACGGCCTTCGTCGGACCAACCGGCGCTGGAAAAACGACGATTGTAAATCTCCTGACAAGATTTTATGACGTGACAGACGGAAGAATTCTCCTTGATGGCCATGATATTCGGGAATACACAAGGGACAGCTTAAGAAGATGCTTTGGATTTGTCCTCCAGGATACCTATTTATTCTCAGGGACGATCAAGGAAAATATTAAGTATGGAAATACGAAGGCAACGGACAATGAGGTGGAACGCGCGGCGAAGATGGCCAATGCCGATAGTTTTATCAAACGGCTTCCTAACCAATATGAAACGGTCTTGTCTGAAAATGGCGGCAATCTAAGCCAAGGACAGCGGCAGCTGCTGGCGATTGCGAGAGTCATTTTAGCTAAGCCCGCCCTGCTGATCCTAGATGAAGCGACGAGCAGCATTGACACCAGGACTGAGCTCCATATTCAAGAAGCCCTGCTCACATTGATGGAGAACCGAACCAGCTTTATCATTGCCCACCGCCTCAATACAATTCGCGATGCTGACACCATCATGGTCATTGACCATGGGGAAATTATCGAGACTGGAAACCACGATACATTAATGAGGCAGCAAGGCAAATATTACAATATGTTTTTTAATCAGTTCAAAAATGTGGAAACGGGTTTGGATGGCTAGGTATTGAAGGAGAGACTGGGGAGGTTCAGTCTCTTCTTTTAGTCAATACATATGGTTGATGGGCGTTCATTCATTTACCGAGGGAGCGCCTTTTTATGCTTTAGGGTAAATGTAACGCTCTTTCATATACCGAGAGAGCGTCTTTTTATGCTTTAGGGTAAATGTAACGTTCTTTCATTTACCGAGAGAGCGCCTTTTTATACTTTAGGGTAAATGTAACGCTCTTTCATTTACCGAGGGAGCGCCTTTTTATGCTTTAGGGTAAATGGAAACTTGCTATAACGTTATCTAACGACCTCAATGTACTCTTCTAGCAAAGGACGCCCCCCTCTACCAAAATAAAGTAAATTATTAATGACAACTGTAAAGACACCTGCTAGAATACTTATGGTTAATCGATTATTCTCATACCTAAAGTAAAGAAAATTAGGGAATAATGTAAAAAAATAGCTACAACTTAGGGGGATCCACATGAAAAACAAAAAGGAAATTTCAGGCCGAAGATTGCTTGGCATTGCCGGGATGGGCTGGATGTTTGATGCCATGGATGTCGGCATGCTTTCTTTTATCATTGCAGCCTTAAAAGTAGAATGGGAGCTGACTCCTGGGCAGATGGGTTGGATTGGAAGTGTCAATTCCATTGGGATGGCCGTTGGTGCACTTATTTTTGGCTTAATGGCAGATAAAGTTGGACGCAAAAATGTATTTATCATCACGTTATTATTATTTTCCATTGGGAGCGGGCTTTCCGCAATGACCACCACATTAACCGCCTTTTTAGTGTTTAGATTCTTCATCGGCGCTGGTTTAGGAGGAGAGCTTCCTGTTGCCTCCACACTCGTATCAGAAAGTGTCCCCGCCGAAAAGCGCGGCAGGATTGTGGTTCTGCTTGAGAGCTTTTGGGCAGGAGGCTGGCTAGTTGCTGCAGTTATCTCTTATTTCATTATTCCAAAGTTTGGCTGGCAAGTGGCATTACTTATTAGTGCCATTCCAGCTTTATATGCATTATACCTACGCATGGGGCTGCCGGATTCACCCCGTTTTACGGCAGTAAAGGACAAGGAAAAAATTTCAGTCTTCCAAAGCATGAGGAATTTATTTTCAAAGGATTACAGGCGCCAAACAACGATGCTTTGGATCTTATGGTTTTGTGTAGTTTTCTCCTATTATGGAATGTTTTTATGGCTTCCAAGTGTAATGATTATGAAAGGATTCAGCTTAATTAAAAGCTTTGAATATGTGCTAATTATGACGTTAGCGCAGCTCCCCGGTTATTTTACAGCTGCCTGGTTTATTGAAAAATTCGGCCGTAAGTTCGTTTTAGTTGTCTATTTAATTGGTACAGCAGTGAGTGCCTATTTCTTTGGGGCAGCAGAATCGACTGCTCTGTTGATGACTTCAGGAATTCTATTATCATTTTTTAACCTAGGTGCTTGGGGAGGTCTTTACGCTTATACCCCTGAACAATATCCAACCATCATGCGTGGTACAGGCTCTGGTATGGCAGCAGCGATTGGAAGAGTTGGCGGCGTGTTAGGACCCTTATTAGTCGGTAATCTTGTCGCACAGCAAGTATCGATTTCAACCATCTTTATGATCTTCTGTATTTCTGTCTTAATTGGAGCAATCGCCGTTTTCGTATTGGGAAAAGAAACAAAAAATACAGAACTAGCATAATAAATAGTCTAAAGAGATTCTTTATAGCGGAGTCTCTTTTTTTATATATAGAACATTGAATCATATTTAACCAAAATATTTTTAAAAAAAAATTTATTTTCCCTTTTCATATAAATCCTTTTTAACTTTAGTGCAATAAAGTCTTTTGAGTGGGTAAAATCCATATATTTGCTATATTGCAAATTATCTTAAAATAATGTATAATACCACTAGACGAACCCCCAAATATTTTGTACAATGTTTTCAGAATATTATCTTTTTTTAAAACAGTTAGACAAAGGCGATTGGGAAAATTTTTTCAAAAAACAGGGGGTAAATCATGAGGAAAAAGAAATTGGCTGGTATCTTTATGTCGTTTATGGTTGCGGCAGGTGTGTTGGCAGGATGTAATTCAAGTGCTAGTAGCGATGGGGAAAAAGGAGGCACAATTAAGATTGGTGCGAACCTAGAACTATCGGGTGGAGTAGCTTCTTATGGCCAATCTGCCAAAGAAGGTATTGAGTTAGCAATCGAAGAGATCAACAAAAAAGGTATTAATGGCAAAAAATTAGAATTAGTGACAGTTGACAATAAGTCAGATGCAGCAGAGGCTACAAATGGTGCTCTAAAACTTGCCACTCAGGATAAAGTTGTTGCGATGATCGGTGCGGCAACAAGTACAAACACATTAGCACAAGTGCAGATTGCTCAAGATAATAAAATTCCATTAATTACACCAACGGCAACAAACGCAACGATCACAAATAAAGATGGAAAGGTAAATGATTTTGTCTTCCGTACATGCTTCATTGACCCATTCCAAGGTACAGTTGCAGCAAATTTCGCTTCCAATGATTTAAAGGTTAAGAGTGCGGCTGTTCTGATTGATAGTTCAAGCGATTACTCTAAAGGTCTTGCTGCGTCTTTTAAAAAGAATTTTGAGGCAAATGGCGGAAAAATTGTTAAAGAAGAAGCCTATGTGGCGAAGGATACAGATTTCCGTGCAACCTTAACAAATATAAAATCAGCAAAACCAGAATATATATTCGTTCCTGGCTTTTATGAAGAAGTAGGTTTAATTATCAAACAAGCTCGTGAGCTTGGCTTAAATGTGCCAATCATGGGTGGTGACGGTTGGGACTCTCCTAAACTAGTAGAAATCGCTGGAGCAAATACACTGAATAACACATTTATTACAAACCACTATTCATCAGGTGATAGTGAAAAGAAGGTTCAAGACTTTGTTGCAGCGTTCAAAGCAAAATACGACGGTAAATCTCCGGATGCCTTTACAGCTCTAGGTTATGACACAGTATACTTCCTTGCGGATGCGATTAAACGTGCTGGAAGCAGTGATTCTAACAAAATTCAGAAGGCACTCGCTGAAACAGATGGATTAGAACTTGTTTCTGGAAAAGTGAAGCTTGATAAAAACCATGATCCAATCAAAGCCGCTGTTATCCTTGAGTACAAAAACGGAGAACAACAATTTAAGACAAAGATCAATCCTTAAAGAAAAGCGGAAGCGCCTTGTCTAGGCACTTTAGCTAGCAAAATTTTATAGTTTGCCAGAGGGATAGGGAGCGTGATGTCTCCCTATTCCACTTTATAAAAGAAATGCAAGTTTCCCAACATGCAAACTTTGTTTAATTGTATTTAAAAAAAGATACGTGAAGTCGGTCCAAAGGAGTGTAAGACAGATGGAATTAATACAGCAGCTTGTAAATGGAATATCCTTGGGCAGTATTTATGCATTAATTGCTCTAGGGTATACAATGGTTTATGGTATTGTAAAACTGATTAACTTCGCCCATGGAGATGTATTCATGGTTGGTGCATTTATAGGGTTTTATTCCATTACTATTTTAGATTTAGGATTTTTCCCAGCATTACTTATTTCCATGGTGGCCTGTGCCATCTTTGGTGTTTTAATCGAGAGGATTGCTTATAAGCCTCTTAGAAATGCAACTAGAATTGCGGCCCTTATTACCGCAATTGGGGTTTCGTTGTTTATTGAGTATGGTACCATTTATATTCGTGGTGCCCAGCCGGAAGCCTATCCGGATGGAATCGTTCCAATAAAGAGCTTAGAGCTTTTTGGGGTAAAAATTAGCGGTCAGTCCTTACTTATCTTAGGAACTTCGTTAATTTTAATGATTTTACTACAATTTATCGTTCATAAAACAAAAATTGGTAAAGCCATGCGAGCCGTATCACACGATATGGATGCCGCAAGATTAATGGGAATCAATGTGAATAACACGATTTCAGCAACTTTTGCGATTGGTTCTGCCCTTGCTGGTGCAGCCGGAGTTATTTTTGGTGTCTACTATACAAAAATTGAGCCTTTGATGGGAATTATCCCAGGACTTAAAGCGTTTGTTGCCGCAGTTTTAGGCGGAATCGGGAGTATTCCTGGGGCGATGACTGGCGGTTTAGTTTTGGGTGTAATCGAGTCACTTGTTAGTGCAGCAGGCTACTCCCTATGGCGTGACGCCGTAGCATTTGTCGTTCTTATCTTAATCTTAATCTTCCGTCCAGCAGGTTTATTTGGTAAAAATATCAGGGAAAAGGTTTAAGGGGGTCTTTTAGCGATGGCAATTTTAAAACAAGCGAAGTTTTTCTGGACCTCAATCGTTCTAGCCGTTATATTTTCAATCGTCATGCAATTTTTAATAACTGGCGGGTCATTGAACCAGTTTTATGTAAACACACTATTTTTTATCGGAATTAATATTATCCTTGCCGCAAGTCTCCATTTAATTATTGGGATTACAGGGCAATTTTCAATTGGACATGCTGGTTTCCTAGCCGTTGGAGCTTACGCTTCAGCGATCATGACCATGAAATTGGGCCTGCCCTTTCCAGTGGCCATCCTTGTTGGCGGATTGGCAGCCGCAGTGGCGGGGCTCATTATAGGGATTCCGACACTAAGATTAAAAGGAGATTATCTTGCCATTGCCACGCTTGGCTTTGGAGAGATTGTAAGAATAGTCTTTTTAAATATTGAATATGTCGGTGGGGCAAGCGGGATGACAGTCTCCCACTTAACAACGTGGCCATGGCTGGTTGCTTGTGTATTGCTAACCATCATTGTGATTGTGAACTTTACCAACTCGACACATGGACGAGCTTGTGTTTCAATTAGAGAAAATGAAATAGCTGCAGATGCAATGGGGATCAATACAACCTTTTATAAGGTTACAGCTTTTGCCATCGGTGCCTTTTTTGCCGGAATTGCCGGTGCCTTATATGCGCATAACTTTTATATCATTCAGCCGACTAACTTTGGCTTTTTGAAATCATTTGATATTTTAATTTTTGTTGTATTAGGCGGGCTTGGAAGTATGTCTGGAGCGGTTATTGCAGCGGTCCTATTAACAATTATTTCGACCTACCTTTCCAGTTATCCAGAGGTTCGGATGGTTGTTTACAGTCTTGTCTTAATTGCAATGATGCTTTTCCGACCACAAGGATTGCTAGGAACGAGAGAGATTACCTCATTCTTTAAAGCTGGTAAAGCCGCTAAAGGAGGAGTGCAAAAATGAACGAAAAAACAAAGTTGCTTAAAGTAGAAAATACCGGGATCCGTTTTGGCGGCTTAAAGGCTGTTTCGGATGTAAACCTGGAATTAAATCAGGGTGAACTTGTCGGTTTAATTGGCCCAAATGGTGCCGGGAAAACGACGTTTTTTAACTTGCTTACAGGTGTCTACGTTCCAACCGAGGGAAGCATTTCGCTAGATGGCGAAAAACTAAATGGCTTAGCGCCGTATAAAATTACCAAAAAAGGAATCAGCCGGACATTTCAAAACATTCGTTTGTTTAGTGAACTGTCGGTTCTCGATAATGTAAAGGTAGCCTATCATTCGCTGGCCAAGCATTCGATGCTGAGCTCTATTTTACGCCTCCCTTCCCACTTTTCCGGTGAGAAGGAAATGGAAGAAAAGGCGATTGAATTCTTAAAAATCTTTAAGCTCGAAAATGTGATGCATGAAAAAGCAAAAAACTTACCATATGGTCAGCAGCGTCGCCTTGAAATTGCCCGGGCATTAGCTGCTAATCCTAAATTATTGCTTCTGGATGAACCGGCTGCCGGCATGAATCCACAGGAAACAGAAGAACTGATGAATTTAATCGCGTTAATTCGTGAGAGATTTTCGTTAACGATCCTATTAATTGAACACGACATGCTTCTCGTTATGGGGGTCTGTGAGCGAATTTATGTGCTTGACCATGGTCAATTAATTGCCAATGGTACACCTGAACAAATTAGAAATAATCCAAAAGTCATCGAAGCTTATCTTGGAGAGGAGGTCTCCTAATGCTAAAAGTAAATGATATTAATGTTTATTATGGAAATATCCATGCATTGAAGGGAGTTTCTCTCGAGATCAATCAAGGAGAAATTGTCACACTGATTGGCGCCAATGGTGCTGGGAAAAGTACACTTTTACAAACCATATCAGGTTTACTAAAACCGAAAAATGGTGAAGTATTGTTTGAAGATGAACATGTGGAGGGCAAGGTTCCTCAATTAATTGTTAAACGAGGGATTTCACAAGTACCAGAAGGCCGCCGTGTTTTCTCAAACATGTCGGTTGAGGAAAATCTAGAATTAGGTGCGTATTTACGGAAAGATAAAAAAGGCATTCAAGAAGATTTTGAAAAGATCTATCAGCTATTCCCTCGCTTGCTGGAGCGCCGAAAGCAGTTATCTGGTACCCTTTCAGGGGGAGAGCAGCAAATGCTCGCCATGGGCCGCGCATTAATGGCTAGACCGCGCCTATTACTATTAGATGAGCCTTCCATGGGTCTTGCGCCGATATTAGTAAAAACTATTTTCAAGATTATTGAGGAAATCAATAAAACTGGGACAACCATTTTATTGGTAGAGCAAAATGCTAATATGGCGTTATCGATTGCCGATCGTGCCTATGTCATTGAGACCGGAAAAATTGTTGCTTCAGGTACAGCTGAAGAGCTAAATCAAAGCGATCAAATTAGAAATGCTTATTTAGGCGGTCACTAAGCCTTGGCTATAAAAGAGGAGTTGGGAATCCCCCAACTCCTTTTAATATTTCATTTTTCTCTGTTCGGTATCTAGCTGGAATTGCTGTCGTCTTTTCGGACTTAATAGATGTCTAATTTTGTTCGCATAATCTTCATAAAGCTGTTCGAGTCCGACTAATGTTAGTGAAAAGAAGTTAGCGTAATTCTTTTGAACTTCCCACTTTAACTCGTTCTTTCCACAAATACTATATTTATTTAACTCTTCAATTTCTTCACGAATCTTTGCTAGTTCACCAGGTTGCTGCTCTGCTGGAAGAGAGAGAACATAATCAATTTTTTCAATATAATCCATCGATTTCTCAATTTTCCATTTGATTTCTAGATAATCTCCTTCATCAATCAGGCTGTATTTTAATTTGAAATCATTTAGTAGTTGTGCCGATTCATAGGTTGAATTTACAATGTCATCTCGTGTCATATCCTTTGTTTCATAGCTAAGCATATGTTTCCACGAAGGCTGGGTAATCGCCTTGCGGTGGTCCTCAAGTGTGTGGCAGAACTTTTTATAGCCATGGAGTTCTGGATTTTCAAACGCTGGGCTTGCAGGATCTAGGAACGGTGCAAGTGGTGCGACGAAGTAGAATATCCGTTTGTCTTGATTGCAGGCAAGATGGATTTTTTCACAGAAATCAATGTTTTCTAACACGCTGTCATAGGTCTGTCCTGAAATCCCAACCATGAAGAATAAATCGATTTTTTTACAGCCATGCTTTAAGGCAAAATTAAGCGTATCGATTACTTTAGGGTTCGTACAGTTAAATTTCCCGTTGTAGCGTCTGATTTTTTCATCGTGTGTTTCCAGGGTAATTTCAATACTATATTTCGGAACGCTATCATTCAGCTGTTGAAAGAACTCTTCGTCTGCATACTGGAATAACTCAAAGACGACCTCATTTTTAAGATGAAGTTCCTTCAGCCGGCTAAAAAATTCCTTCACGTATTCACGTCCACCCTGGCGCAGGTCATGAAGGATAAAAATTGGTGCCCGGCTAAAGCGTGAAATGAATTTAATGTCCTCAACTAGTTTTTCGGGCGACCGTAAGGCAAGGGAGCTTCGGTTACAGTTTTGATCATAGGCATCCTTAGAACCGCCGCAGATGAGACAGTTTTGTGAGCAGCCTCTCGCTGTCAGTAAAGCGGTATTTGGATATTGCAGCCAGCCATTGTACGGAAGCGGGTCAAGGAAATTCCGATATTTAAAAACAGAACGGATCGCATAACGATAACCTGGAACGTCAAGGTCATCCAAATCCTTTGGTACATAGGTAAGCGGATTGCAGCCAATGTCGCTCCCTTTTTTCCAGGTTAAATTGGGAATGTCCGCATAGTGGGTATTCCCTTGTTCAATTTTATTCATCAATAACAGCATCAGCTTTTCGGTTGAATCACCGCGCATAACAAAGTCAATGCAAGGATATTCAATTAACTCTTTATGATAATAAGTGGCAGATAGTCCGCCAAAAATTACTGGAATATCGGGATGTAGTTTTTTTACAATTTTCGCCAACTCGATACTGCCGTGTGCATGCGGAAGCCAAGAAGATCGATGCCGAAAGCCTTGGTGTTCATATTCTTTAGCTTTGCTTCCACATCAAACTTATCACTCATCAGCATTCGATTGGCGATATTAATGATCTTGACCCGAAGACCGTACCTTTCAAGGTATTCTGCAATACTCGTTATTCCGATGGGGTACATTTCAAAAACAGGTGAGGATGGCACAACATCACTGATGGGGCCGGCTAGCAGGGAGTTTTTTCGAAAGTCATAAACACTTGGTGCATGCAAAAGCACTAAATCGTGTTTCATTGATTCCACCTCAAGTAGATTAATTTGGATGAGCAACTTCTTTCTCTCTATGTATGATTAAATGTAGCTTATTTCAAAATCATATTTGTGGGGAATTTCACATAAGCAATTTCTGAATAGTAATACTGAAGATATTATCTATTTTGGGAATGTATGTAATTAAATCTTGTTAATTTTAGTGTACTATAATAATTGTTTAATAGAGTGACAAACGGGTGACAGAATTTGGGTGATTTTGTGTAATTGCTTTTAATACAAAGGTAGTAAAGCAGAATAATCCTTTTAGCAAATAGGAAAATTAGGCTGTTTATAAAATAATATTATTACAAACCGAATACGGTTTGCCCCAGAATCGGTCAGTGTAGCTCATTGGACCGGTCTGGGTTTTTAATTTTTGCTGTAGATAAGATTGGGAAAATTTTATAGTTTTACGTTATCAGGAATAACTCTCTCGTTTGTGCAGTTAATTAATATCCATTAAACTAATAATTATTAACAGAAAATTATAATATTGTTATGTTGGGAAGAACCGATGGATATTACTGCTTGTTGCTGCTATTAATCTTTTTAAAAGACGTCCTCTCCGTATTGTATTTTTTAACCCTGCACTGCTAATTGTCAGCTTCTTTATGGCAAATTTAATTAACAAAGCAGTGTTTCCTGTTTTGCCATTATTGAGTTCAATCATTGCAAATCTAAAGAAGGAGAAGTCCAAATTAAAGGCCCTTTTTAGCATATCTTCGGAATTAAATAAAAGAATTGCTTCGCCAGATTGGTTAACCCTTCTTGCTAATAATCTACCAGAATTTATTGATGTCGATGCTTGGATTCTATGGAAAAGGGATAACAAAGAAATTGCTCAAAGCCTGTTTATAAGTGACAAAACAGTAAAAATCCATGTTAGTAATTTATTTAAGAAGCTTGGTGTTAAAAGTCGATCACAAGTAGTTCAAATGCTAATAGAAAAGGGGAATGGAATGTGAAAAGGTGGTTATCAGGCTTTCTTGCACTAGTTTTAATATATTCGCTCGTTATACCAGGTCTATCAAAAGCAAACGCAGAGGTCACATCTGCTGTCCTTGATAGTCAATTGGTCAAAGCACTAGAGAAATCTGTTGAGCCATTACAGATCATCGTAAGCTTTGATGGTCAAGGCGCTCCTACAAAAGACAATTTGAATTTGTTAAAGGGCTTAGGAATTTCCAAAGGAATTACGATGAAAGCATTACCGATTGCAGGCGTTCTCGCAACAAAGGAGCAAATTAATAAGCTTGCCGCCTCTCCCGGAGTCAAATCGATTTATTTAAATCAGAAGCTGGAATATTATAATACGGATGCTACTAATGTAACGGGCGTGGATAAGGCGCGCACCGATGCAGAAATGCAAAAGGCAAATGGCGGCTTGCCGATAACAGGCAAAGGGGTTGGTGTCGTTATTAATGATAGCGGGGTTGACGGAACGCATAAGGACATCCAGTATGGCACCCACCTCGTTCAAAATGTCTCAGCGAGTTTAAATTTAAACGCACTGGAGCCAAGCCTACTGCCGGTTACTTACATGGAAAACGTTCCTAATACCGATTCTAATTCCGGACACGGCACCCATGTCGCCGGTATTGTTGGCGGCACAGGCGCAATGTCAAACGGAAAATATGAAGGAGTTGCTCCTGGTGCTGACCTAATCGGCTACGGTTCCGGTGCGGCCCTGTTTGTTCTCGACGGAATTGGCGGCTTTGATTATGCGATTACCCACCAAGCTCAATATAATATTCGTGTCATTACAAACTCCTGGGGTTCTTCAGGTGATTTTGACCCGAACGATCCTATTAATCTAGCAAGTAAAGCAGCCTATGACCGCGGTATAACGGTTCTATTTGCTGCTGGAAATGAAGGCCCTGGCGAAAACACCCACAATCCATACGCCAAAGCTCCTTGGGTCATCTCAGTCGCTGCCGGTGAAAAGAATGGCTCGCTGGCAGATTTTTCTTCAAGAGGAACAAAAGGGGTCGGCGGCACATTTGAAATAGATGGTACGACGTGGACATGGAAGGATGAACCAAGCGTTACGGCTCCAGGTGTCGATATTATCTCAACACGCGTACTTGCGCCAGTTTCTAGCCTCGGTGCAACTAGTGATGCTGAACTGATTGAACCGGCCTACCTGCCGTTTTATACAACGATGAGCGGTACATCAATGGCAACACCGCATGTTGCCGGGATTGTGGCTCTTCTACTTGAAGCCAAGCCAACGCTAACACCTGATGAAATCAAGAAGGTTTTACAGGATACGGCTACAAATATGCCTGGTTACGAGACATGGGAAGTTGGAACAGGCTATGTTAATGCCTATGATGCATTAGATGCTGTCCTGTTTGGAAACACATACGGAAAGACAGTAAACGCTAATCAAAAATTTAATAGCAATGTCAATTCAACAGTCGAACGTTCCTCCTTTCATGTAGACTATAATCCATTGCTTTCATCTTCAAACAGTTACTCTTTTAAAGTACCAGATGGAGTATCCCAATTGTCAGCGAGAATTAATGCTTATGGCTTACTGAGTCAAACAGGAAATCCATTAAACCTTATATTAGTTGCTCCAGACGGCACGGAATACAGTTCAGGGATTAGTTTATTGTTCACACTTTACCCTGATCGAACTGCAACCGTCAATTCACCTAAGGCTGGGACATGGCAGGTTAAAATCGATGGCCTTCACTATAATAAAGCAAATCCAGTCGGTATTGGATTACCTGAAACGATTGATGGGACTCTCTCCTTTTCAAAGGTTAGCGGTTTTTCAGGCCTAAATGATATTGCAGGAAATCCAGCAGCATCAGCTATTCAAATGGCTGTAGGTGAAAAGCTTGTTGACGGCTATTCTGATGGTAATTTTAAGCCTAATCAATATTTATTACGTAAAGAATTAGCCCACTATTTAGTCATGGGGGCAGGAATTCGCCAAAGTCAGGCCCCTACGGTGAAGGATGTTCAGGCAGTAGACCTGCCATTTGCCAAAGCAGTGTTATCAAAAGGTGCTGCTATCCGCGATGGGTTCCAGACTTACAGCGGCGTTATGCAGCTCAATTCCTTCGGTAATTTTAATCCAAACGGTGAGGTGAGCCGCGCGGAGCTAGCCTACTCGCTAATTCAAGCGCTTGGTCTAGAGAAGCAGGTACAGGAGATTACTGAAGATGTAACCGTTCAGTATAAAGATGAGCGGATTTCAGTTAAGGATAGTGGCTCTATTCCGGCTTCGCTTAAAGGATATGTCCAATTAGCACTTGACCTCAATATTCTTAATGCTAATTTTGCAGTAAAACAAGGACCATATGATCTAGTACCAACTGTTGAAGCTAGTTTTGAGCCAAATAAGAAAGTAACTAGAGGTGATTATGCTGTTGCGACCACCCGATACTACCAGGCATGGTTTCAGTAATTTTTTATTAGTAGGGAGAGCCTTTTAACAGGCTCTCCTTCTTACTTTTGCTAGTTTATTTGCTAATCCGTTTAGACCTAGTTTTTTGATATAATGCCTTTATAAAAATTGTTTTAAAGGATGGTTATAATGGCACAAGTAAAAACCAATGCAATGCGCATTCTTGATGCAAAAAAAGTTCGCTTTGAAATGCATACATACGATAATAAAGACGGGAAAATCGATGGTGTGTCTGTTGCTGAGAAAATAGGCAAGGACCCAAAGGAAGTCTATAAGACGCTGGTTTCACAGGGCGCGAGTAAGAACGTATATGTTTTCGTCATTCCCGTGGCTGAGGAATTGGATTTAAAAAAGGCTGCCAAAGCCGCTGGTGAAAAGAATATTGAAATGCTTCCGGTAAAGGATATTCAGAAATGGACTGGTTATATCCGCGGCGGCTGCTCACCGATTGGCATGAAAAAAGAATATAAGACCTTTATGGATGAAAGCTGTAGGTCGATCGATTCAATCATTGTAAGTGGCGGGAAAATTGGGGTTCAAATCGTATTAGACCCTGTTCTATTGCAAGAGGTCACAAAAGCTGACATTGTCCCCATCATTAAGTAAGATTTTTTCCCTAGGCACTCACCTATAAAAGACAATCGCATAAGATAGGGTGAAATTGAATTTATCTTACGATTGTCACTATAAAAGGGAGTGTTGATGAGTGGCAGGGAAAATCAAAAATTACTTTGCAGGCGGGAATACAGCGAGAGGCTTTCATAATTTATATGACTCCAATCTTCAAGGTCTCGACCGGTTATTTATTTTAAAAGGCGGTCCTGGAACAGGTAAATCCTCATTAATGAAAAAAATCGGTAATGAGTGGCTTGAAAAGGGCTATGATATTGAATTTTTACATTGTTCTTCTGATAACAATTCCATTGATGGAGTGTTGATCCCAGAGTTAAAGGTGGGAATTGTCGATGGTACCGCTCCGCATGTGATTGAACCGAAAGCACCTGGAGCGGTTGACGAATACATTAACCTTGGTGAAGCCTGGGATGCCCGTGCGCTGGCCATCCATAAAAATACGATCCTGAAGTTAACCAATCAGATTAGTCAATCCTTTCATAAGGCGTATGATACCTATAAAGAAGCGCTGGATATCCACGATGATTGGGAAAATATTTATATCAACAGCATGGACTTTAAGAAAGCCGATCAATTAACCAATAAATTAATTGACACCTTTTTTGGAAAAATGAAGCTCAGTAAAAAATCTGATATCCGCCACCGCTTTTTAGGTGCTGCTACGCCAAAAGGGCCGGTAGACTATGTCCCGAATCTAACCGAAGAAATTCCAAAACGTTATTTCATTAAAGGGCGTCCGGGTTCTGGGAAATCAACGATGCTGAAGAAGCTTGCCGCAGCGGCCGAAGTAAGAGGGGTCGATGTAGAAGTCTATCATTGCGGATTTGACCCGCACAGCCTTGATATGGTGATTTTCAGGGAACTGGGCATTGCTATCTTTGATAGTACCGCACCACATGAATATTTCCCAAGCAGAGATGGGGATGAAATCATTGATATGTATGAATTACTGATTGCATCCGGGACTGATGAAATTTTTGCAGATATCATCACTAAAATCTCGACCAATTACAAAAATAAAATGCTTGAGGCTACTTCTTATTTGGCCAAGGCAAAGGAACTTCATGATGAGTTAGAGGAAATTTATATTGCCGCCATGGATTTTTCAGTCGTCGAACGGATCCAGGGTAAAATTGCGGAGGAAATCAGGGAGTTAGCAGCGAGCAAGGTAGAATAACCAAACGTTCGAATATCACTAATATATATTAATAGCTTTTCACCAAATTAGGCGGGGCGCATACATTAGAGGGAATATAAATAGAAGGGGACTAAAGCCTTGGATCACTTCAATTACCCTCAGGGTCACGGTATTATGCCTAATTTTTCTTATGAAAACAACCTGCGGCAATCACCGCCGCATGGTGGAGGACATCAACCGCCGTCGCATGGTGGAGGGCATCAACCACCGCCGCACGGTGGAGGGCATCAACCACCGCCGTATGGAGGAGGACATCATCCACCGTCGCACGGTGGAGGGCATCAACCACCGCCGCATGGAGGAGGACATCATCCACCGCCGCACGGTGGAGGGCACCACCCGCCGCCGCACGGGGGAGGACATCATCCACCATTTGGAGGTGGCCCGCATTATGGAGGTGCCCCGACTGCACCGCCGCCAACCTACATCCCTCATGAAACAGCTGGATTATATGCGGTTGACCCAGGTGGAATTAGGCACTGTCTGTACCGTTATACCTATGTTTGGTTGAATAATGGAAGAAGCTTCTGGTATTATCCAACCTATGTAGGCAGAACCTCGATCGCCGGGTATCGCTGGCGCGGATACCACTGGGAATATTACGGAATGGATTTAAACAGAATCCGTTCATTTAGTTGTCACTAAGTAAGAAAGAACTGTCCTGAAATGGGGCAGTTCTTTCTTTTGGTGCCATTCAAATGAACGGTCTTCTGAAGATGTTTCGGGTGCATTTATTTTTTTATGGGTTTGGATTCGTTTTGCTTTTTTGCCCCTTGTTACGTTTATTGCCCTTACTGTTATCACCGCTCACAAACTCGCTGGCAAATTCAGCCTCCGCATTCCCTGCTTGCGGGGAGTTTTGATTGTTGCTGCCCTTGTTGTATTTCTTGGTCATGGTAATATCCCTCCTTTTCTACTATGGTTTAGTTTGGTTTCAGGAAAGTGGTTTATTCGAAAAAAATAAAGGAAATATTGGGAGGTAAGAGAATTACTATTGATTTAATGGGTATTTTTTTTGAAAGGGTGGAATTGGATGTCGCCAAATATTGCGCTGTTAACACAACTATTTGAAGAAAATCGCAATGAAGCAAATGCCGAACCGATGAAGAAATATATGAAAGATCATTTCCCCTTCTTGGGCATCAAGAAACCACAGCGCAGTGTGCAGGAAAAGCAATTTTTTCAAGAGACAGGGATCTTAAAAGAGCCGTTTAACCAAGATTTGATTCGAGAACTTTGGGAGAAGGAAGAACGAGAATACCAATATACAGCATTGGTTTATATGGAAAAGTCGTTGAATAAGCTCGAGAAAACGGATTTGCCATTTATGGAGGAACTGATTACAACCAAGTCTTGGTGGGATACGGTTGATGCGATTGCTCCCAAGCCGGTTGGAAAAATTGCCGAGAAATTCCCTGAAGTGGTGGCTGAAACAATTAATGGCTGGGCCATTGATGATAATCTATGGCTGCGAAGAGCGGCACTGCTTTTTCAATTAAAATATAAGGGAAAAACGAATGAAGAATTGCTTTATCAATACATACAGCAAAATGCGGACAGTAAGGAATTTTTTATCCAAAAGGCAATTGGCTGGGTGTTACGGGAATATTCGAAGACAAATCCCGCCTCTGTAAAGGGATTTATTGAAGGAACAAAGTTAGCACCGTTAAGTGTTCGCGAAGGAAGTAAGTATTTAGCATGAGCATAAGGGAGATAATGTTTTGGTAATCATGTTAAAATGGCAATAATGAAAATGGATAGAGGGTGGACAACATGATTAAATGTATTGCATCAGACATGGATGGAACATTATTGAATTCGAGTCAATTAATCAGCGAGGAAAATAAGAAAGCGATCGTAAAAGCACAAGCGCAAGGAATTGAATTTGTGGTCGCAACGGGAAGATCGTATCAAGAAGCAACTTACGTCCTAGCTCAAGCTGGCATAACTTGCCCGGTTATATGTGCGAATGGAGCAGAGGTACGCTCCAAGGAAGGAGTCGTTCTTTCAGCAACACCAATTAGCAAACAAATGGCAAGAGAGGTAGCGGCAAGGCTAAGGGAAAAGGATGTTTATTTCGAAGTATACACAAACAAAGGTGCCTTCACGATGGATGCCGACAAGGCGATATCCATTCTCGTTGACATCATTATGAGTGCCAATCCCGAAGTAAATCGAGAAGAGATTACAGAGGCTGCTGGGGCTAGATTGCGTGATGGCCTAATACATAAGATCGAAGATTATGAACTTTTATTTGCCGATGAAAACTACCAAATCTATAAATTACTTGCCTTCTCCTTTGATGCAGACCGACTGGAGTCAGCAAACGAGTCCATTTCAGAGCTAGAAGGAATCGTCGTTTCAACGTCTGGCCATGATAATTTAGAAATTACCAATACACAGGCTCAAAAGGGGATTGCCCTGGAGTCGTTTGTGAAATTAAAAGGGATTGATTTAGCGGAAACCATGGCGATTGGCGATAATTATAATGATGTTTCCATGCTTGAAAAAGCAGGAAGATCGGTCGCAATGGGGAATGCCGATTATTACATAAAGTCTCTTTGTGATGTGATTACGGTTACGAATGAAGAAAGTGGCGTAGGGAAGGCAATTCTTGAGGTAATTTAAGAAAGGTAGGAGTAAATGAATAAAGCGTGTTCTATTTTACTAATGATGGTTGTCATGTTTTCGGGCTGTTCTCTTTTTGAAAAAAAGGACGACAGGATCCAAGAGGAAGAGGTCGTTGTGAATCAGCCAAATATAGAAGTTTTGGCTGAAAAATTGCAAGTGCCTTGGTCAATTGATCGGGTGAATCAATCTTTCTACATCAGTGAACGAACCGGAAATATCGTTAAGATTGAAAATGGTAAAATAGAACGCCAGCCAGTTCGTTTAGAAAAGCCGCTTGCCAAGGCGGCTGAAGCGGGGCTGCTAGGCTTTGTTCTTGATCCTCAGTTTCTAGATAATCACAAGGCTTACGCCTATTATACCTATAGTGATGATGGCAAGGGGCAATTTAACCGGATGATTGTCCTAAGGACGAACGGTTCTGTGTGGTCCGAGGAGAAAATCCTGCTTGATCGGATTCCGAGTGCTGCCTATCATCACGGCGGCAGGCTGAAAATCGGTCCGGATGGGATGCTGTACATCACCACAGGTGATGCGACCACTCCGGAAACGGCTCAGAATTTGAAAACGTTAAATGGGAAAATTTTACGAATGAAGTTAGATGGAACGATTCCTGCGGACAATCCTTTTCCAAACTCATATGTCTACAGTTATGGCCATCGCAATCCGCAGGGATTAGTGTGGGTTGGCGGGAATTTATATGCTAGTGAGCATGGGCCATCGGCTCATGATGAAATCAATCGGATTACCCCAGGGGAGAATTATGGCTGGCCGGTAATTCAAGGCGCGGAACAGCAAGCGGGGATGGTAACCCCATTGTATCAGTCCGGTGATGAAACGTGGGCACCGTCCGGGCTGGCTGCGGCGAATGGGAAGCTTTTTGCAGCAACATTAAGAGGCAATGCCGTCCGCGAATTTGGATTGCGTCAGAAGATTACCAAACCCGTCATTACAAGTCTGGGGCGAATTCGTGACCTGTATGTCGACGGCGACTACCTATACTTTGTCAGCAACAACACCGACGGCAGAGGAAATCCGGACGAAAAAGACGATAAACTATATCGTGTGCTATTACGAGATTTATAAACCGAAAAGGGTGTCAGGCACCATGTGAATTTTTCACATGGTGCCTGACACCCTTCTTTTTCTAGAGGATCTCAATCTTTAGTGAATTCACCTGAGAAACGAGGAGTTCTTCGTATTCTTTTTGGGCTTGGTAGTAGATTTCTTGTTCGCCGGCTTTTGGGTTTTCTTTTTTGACTTTATCAATTAAGTCCTTTTGTACCTTCTGCGACATGACAATCATTCGATATTGCTGTTTTTCCGTCGCCCAAAATTTATCTGCGCCGTACTCATTGATTAGCTTTTCAGCGGATTCGAACTGATTATATTGTTCGCGCGCTTTGAGGAGGGCTGCATCCACTTCCGTCTCAGCTGCTTTATGGCCCTTTTCATCCGCCAGTAAGGCCATCGCACGGAGGCGAATAATTTGCGTTAATAATTGATTTTGATCCTCAAGTGTTTTTTCCTGAGTATCTAAATAAGCCAATTCTTCCTCTAACTGTTTACCCGTGTATTCTTTCTGCGCGCTCTCACGGTTGATTTCCAGCTGTAACTGGTTAATCAACTTATAGAAGCTGACATCTTCATTGGTAATCCATTCGCCGTTGATGATGGCGACACCTTTTGGCTTGGTCACATGTAGATCGATGACTTTCTCTGCCTTTTTGCCGTCTTTTTCTAATGTAAACGCGGCCTCATATTTACCGCCCATCGGCAGATTCACTTTGCCGGAGTAGGTCCCACTTTTGCCTTCCACAAGCTTAACATCATAGCTGCCATGGTCCATATTGGTCATCGATAATTGTGCGGCGACCTCCAGCCCTTTCACGGCCTTGTTGTTTTCGGTTACTTTTATTTCAAATGGCATCGCTGTGTCCTTGACGAAATAAAGGTCCTTCGTGACAGTTACCTTATAGTCAGGGGCGGAACTGCATCCCGTGATTAAGGCAATCAGCAGAAGGAAGCCAAAGATGATCCGTGTCTTCATGAACTGATTCCTCCTAAATTATGAGTTTGTAAAAATTCATCTACTGTAAACTTTTCCATATTTCCATTGTCCAAATAGGCGACAGAGGTGCAAATCTGCTTGATTTCATCGAGATGGTGGGAGGACAGCAGAATCGTTTTATCATGAAGGGAACCAAGGACCTCCAAAATTTCTTTTCTTCCGAGCGGGTCGATGCCGCTCGTCGGTTCATCCAGAATGAGCAGGCTTGAATCCTGATAAAGGGTGATTGCTAAACCAAGGCGCTGCAGCATCCCTTTGGAATATTTCTTCACTTGAACATCATGGTCATCCCACAAGCTGACCGAGCGAAGCACCTGCTCGATCCGTTCCTGGTTGGCCGTCTTTGTCACAGCTTCTGCAAAGAAGGTGATATTTTCAAGACCGGTCAGCATCGGATATAGCATGAATTTTTCCGGCAAATAAGCAATCGTCTTTTTCCATTCATCATTTTTCTTGTTAACAGCAGTCCCGTTAATCAAAATTTCCCCTTGCTTCACTGGCAGTAACCCAAGCAGACTATTGATGAACGTTGATTTTCCGGCCCCATTTCGGCCAACAAGGGCACATATTTCGTTTGGGTTAATGTCTAGATTGATGGAATCTAAGACATTTTTTTTTCCAAACGATTGGTTTAAATTCGTTACTTTGATCATTCGTACCCCTCCTTACGGTTGAAAACAATCGCTGTTAAAAACGAAGTGATAAGCCAGAACAACAGATTTCCGAGCAGGAAGAATGCAGGTTTTGTCCACATAAATGCTTGTAAGAGCCTTGACATATGGCCAAAGGAATATACCCCCGTGCCTGTTTCTAGAAACATTCGAATCGCTTGAAGCGGATTTAAAAAGTAGACGGAAGAAAATAGTTTCACATTTTCATGGGTGACATCAGGTAAGAACGACAGCAAAATAAAATCATGTAAGAAGAAAAAGTAAAACCAGACGAAGATCGTAAACCCTAAAATCTGCATCCGCGAGCGGCTAAAACTACCGATGGCCGCACCTATTTGCAGGAAGACGAGACTCATACAAACGATTGCTGCCACAAAGATAAAATAGCCCTTTATATCGAGTTGGAAATTAAATTTTAATAGGAACAAATAGATGAAAAACCACGTAATCAGCGGGACAAGGACGACTGCATAAAGCCCAAGGCTTTTTTTAATTAGGAAGCTTCCGAAAGAGTCTGTCTTTGTCAGCAGCATGATCAATGTTTTTTGTTCCTTTTCTTGAAAAATCGAGAAGGCCCCGATAAATAGGCATAGAATCGGAATAAAATAGATAATCGTATCAAACAAGTTGATTAAGAGCACATAAAAGCCTTTATCAAATGAAAGGGCTGAGGAACGAAATAAAATCGCAATTGAAATGAGAACAATAATGCTTAGACTTAGCCAAAGTCCTTTTCCTCTTATATTTTCCTTCCATTCCTTCCAAATGTAATGCATAGTAGGTGTCTCCCCTTTATTAAAATCCCCACAATTAGTAAGCCGACAATAAGGAAAATAACTTTCGTATGTGTTCCATTTGACGCTGTTAATGGGTGTGGGTCATTAAACATAATGGCTTCGTTTGTAAGTGCGGCATTCATTTTTTCATATATCTTCAGGGCCGGACTTTTTAAAAATAAATAGGATAATTCTTGGTCCTCCATTAATTGATATAAAGAGGAACGATAGGTTATTGGAAAATCCCCAATGCGGTCTTGGTTTAAATCAGTGATCGGGAACGCGCTGCCCCAGTCATTCCCTTTGCCATCCTTGCTCCAGGAATTATTCTCACTATTGCCGCCAAGAGTTACCGCAGGAATCGTATTTTCGGAAATTTGGTTTAATGTAAATACTTGATCATTTGAACTCGCCCATAGTTCAATCCCGATTTGGTTTTGAACAATTTTATTGTGACGAAATTCGTTTCTTGTCGCTTGATCGATATACAAACCACGCTGGTTCATGTAAAAGGTATTATTGGCGATAAAATTATCATTGGCTTGGAGGAGTAATAGGCCAAATGATTGGTTGCCGTAGTTAACGATAAATTGATTATCCTCGAGCTTCAAATGATTGGAGTTCATAATGGCTGCGCCGCCGGTATTCATCGTGAAGGTATTTTTCTTAAAAATGTTTTCGTCGGAATACATGTAATGCAGTCCATATCTTGTGTGGCTAATATTATTTTCATAGCTGTGATTGTTGTTGGCATATTCAAAGAACATCCCGTCCCGGGTGCCTTCAATCGTATTCTTTTCAAGCAGATTATTATTTGCATAATAAACGTGAATTCCATTTCCCTGCTCGGCGACTTTGCCCTTGCCCATTCCCTTAATATGGTTTGCACGAATCGTATTATCGTGAGCCTGGCTTAAATATATGCCGTGAAAGGAGTCGCGGATGTTGATATGTTCGACAACGTTGCTGTTTGTATAAATCTTGATGGCGGCGTATTCTTCAGCAGAGTTCCGGTTCATACTTCCGTGCATTACTGTTAGATGGCTCAGCTTCACATGGGGAGCTTTAATAGAAATGACATTTCCCGTTCCGTCGCCCTTAATGACGGTTTTAGGTGAGCCAATAATCGTCATTGCTTTGTTGATGACAATATTGCCCTGATATGTTTTGTTTTCAAGCTGTAATACCGCCCCATCTTTCAGGCTGTCGATGGTTGCTTGTAAATTTTCGGCGGCCAGCTTTTTCTCAGGGCTCATCAGTAGAAATAGAGAAAAAATGAAAGATAAGAGCGCAAGTTTTTTCATTTACCTTCGTTCCTTCCATAACGGAATTAATAATAGGATAAACGCTGCTATCACCAAATATGTTCCAAGGCCAAGCAGGCTGTTGGTTTGAAAATTCGCCACTGTATTATGCCCTAATATAGGCGGTACAAATGGATCCATTTTTATTGGTGCATCAGGACTTAAATTGGTGCCAAACTTTTTCAGCGCATGTTGAAGGTCATAGACTCCTAACCCGCCGCCAATCACAAATAGGCTGATTAAGCCATATAGAACAGATTTTTTTCGTAGAAGGGCTGTTATTAGTGTTAGTGCAGCCAATCCTCCTACCAAATAGGGTAAATACGATAATTCAGGGAAGTTTTTTTCGCTGAAGTTCGCCATACCGATATAGTGGTTAAGACCATTGACAATATCGATTTCGCCCTCAAGCTTATTTGGGTAAACAATGATATTCAACCCTTCGGGATATTGCGGTGCAACAAAGACCATTTTCCACCATGGGAAAAACAAAGAGAGGATAATTAAAATAGTTGAAGCAGTTATTAATAATGAAGAAACTACTGATAATTTCTTAGTTTTACCCTTCATGTTAACATCGCCTTTATTATGAAATCATCGTTAAACAGGGATGGGTATCAATCTATTTAATTGATACCCATCTCCAACATATTATTTCTTAGGTTTTACAAGGAAGTAACCGTTCATTTCTTGATGGAGCGCAGAACAGAAGTTTGTACAATAAAGTGGGTAGGTTCCCGCTTTATTCGCGACAAATTCCATTGTGTTGGTTTGTCCAGGCTGAACTTCCATGTTTAAGTTATAGCTGTTGATGGCAAATCCGTGTGTAATATCCTCATCGAAATCAATATTCGTCAGATGGATGGTGACGTGATCTCCTTCATTCACTTCAATGACGTCTGGTCGTTTTGCTTTTGCATCAAAGATGAATTTCGAACGCATCGCAATACCGTATACGTCAACTTTGTTGCCATTGCGGACGATTTTCGTATCACTCTGCTTGTAAACGGCTTCCTTATTCTTGACATCCTTAGGATATACATTAATCGTTTTAATCTTATCTGCTTTAATCATTTGGGCATAGTGCGGTTCAGGGTCTACTGGTGAAGATTGGATGACCTTCATCTTACCGCTGATATCAATCAATTGCATCGACTCAGGATGGGAAGGTCCAACAGACAAGTAGCTGTCTTTAGCAATCTTGTTTAAAGCAATAATCCATTTTCCATCTGGTGCAACGGTATCACCCTCTGCGGCAACAGAGTGTCCCGGGGAATATTGAACAGGCACACGGTCTAATGTTTCACCTGTATTTGGATCCCATTTCACGATTTCAGAAGAAATGAACATCGTTGTATAGGCCATGCCTTTGTCATCAAATTGAGTGTGAAGCGGTCCTAAAGCATTTTCAGGGTTTACTTCTCTTTCCATTACTGATTTGTAATTAAGAACTGGAATCCCGTTCCGTTCACCAGCGAAGTCTTTGTTTTCGACCGCTTTAAACGCTTTTTCAAACGAGAAGACAGTCATTGTCGGTGCTAATTTTCCTGAAGCGATGAACTGCTTTCCATCTGGTGTGACGTCGACACCATGTGGTGATTTAGCGACAGGAATTAAATAAATTCCGCCTTTTTGTTTTTCAGGGAAAATCATTTTTTGACCGCCAACATTTTCGTACTTGCCTTCCTTGACCATTTTAGCAAGCTCTTTCCAGTTAAAAAGAACAATATAGTCACGGTCAGCTTGTGATGCATTAATTTCAAGATTAGTAGTCGCTTCTTCGGTATTATAAGTTGTCATTACCGCCCAATCTGCTGATTCTTTTTTACCAGCATCAGATAGGTCATAGGACCATGGCGGAAGAGCCACTTGATAAGCAATACCTAGTTTTTGATTCTTTTCATTAAAGGTTACAGCAGACATAACACCGCGGTATTGTGTGCTGAAGTCATCTAGAGATTCATACTTCTGGCCAAGCGGAACGGCGAAACGTGTTGGCAGGAACATGTACTCTGTATTTTCTGTCACGAATGCTGCACAGTGTGGGCCGGCAGTGTTCGGAACTTGAATGATATCTTTCGTCGTAAATGTTTTAAGGTCTACAACAGCGGCACGGCTGTTTCCTACATCAGTAGCAAACATATATTTTCCATCATAGTCGCCCTTTGTTTCTGAAAAGGCTGGATGGTGAAGGTCGCCCCATGTATAGTCGCCCATCATTTTTTTGGAATGCTCATCGAAACCGTAACCTGTTGCGGAATCTTGGGAGAATACAGGAATCGTTCTAATTTTTCGCATCGACGGAACCCCATAAATAAACATTTGGCCGGAGTGACCGCCAGAGGCAAATAGGTAATAATCATCCTTTTGACCGAATGGCACATACACCTTTTCTGCATCGCTCTTAGTGCTTGAAGAAGCTTCAGTATTCGTCTTTGCTGAGAAATCGGCAAAAGAGATCGTTGCTGCTACAAACCCGGCTAAGAGACCCGATGCAATCGGAATCCATTTTTTCATCTAATTACACCACCTTATTATTTTTCAGAAGCTTGTTTAAGTAGTTCTAACACTTGCTTGCGTTCTTCATCTGATAATGGATTTTTGCCAATAACGCCTGACATAACGGCAGAAGTAGGCTCCTTCAGGAATTCTTCAATCGGCTTTCCATGTTTCCCTTCCACGTTAGCAAACGCTTGGGAAAGGTCGGGTCCTACGGCACCGCCCTTAATATTTAATGCTTCAACACTGTGACAGCCAAGACAGCCCTTCTTGTTAAGGATGTTATCCTCATTAGCTGAAACGGTTTTTGCTTCCTTTGCATCCGTACTTTCTTCTTTGGCAGCAGCAGTTTCTGTAGTTTCTGTTTGTGCCACCTGAGGTTGTTTTTCGGAATCCCCCATGAGCACGCCAAACACTAAGTAGCCAAGTCCAAAGCCAAGTAATGCACAGACTACAAAACTAATAATGGCTTTATTCACTTTTTTCCCTCCCTTTTTATATAAAATGAACACCTTCATCCTAATCGCTCAAGAGGGAGAAAAATGTGACCTACCTCACACCTTTTTAGTAGATTTTGAACGTTATGTGAAACCGATTGTTTCAATTGGCTTTATAACAATGAACATTTTGTGAATTTCGTCACTACATCAGCGGATGGAGTTGTTTACAATAGATGGTAAGTATTTATCAAAAGTAGAGTTCTATAAAGGGGTGGTGAGAAGGATGAATCGAGTCGATTGTTTAAAAGATCCGCATCTAGGAGTCTATCAAGAAGTAATACAAACGGATTTACTTCGAAAAATTGTTATTTTTAAAGATCTATCACAAAAGTCGCTTTCGATTATTGAAAAGAGGATTCAAACGCTGGAGTTGAAAAAAGGGGAACAGATCATTTCTGAGGCGGAGGTGGCCAAGGGGGTGTATTTTGTTCATTCAGGTGCTGTTAAGCTGACAAAACAGGATGAGAATGGCAATGAAATTATTGTCTGTGTGAAGCAAAAAGGGGATGTGTTTGCAGAGGCCTGTTTGTTTACAAAGCGGACAGCGTTTTATCCAGCGACAGCGACTATGCTCCAGGATGGAAAGACCTTCTTTTTGGATAAGTTGGAATTAGAACGGGATTTATTCAATCACCCAGAGCTGTCGATGCAAATGATCAGTTATATGAGCGATGCCTTACGGGAAATGACCTCACAATTACGAGATGTTGCCTTGCTCGATGTTTATGCGAAGACAGTGAAGACATTAGAGCGCCTGGGAAATAAATTTAATAATGGTCTAAACAGATGGGATATTGAGATTCCCTTGACGATTCAAGAGTTTGCAACCGTCGTTGGCACGACGAGAGAAAGCGTAAGCCGTGTTTTTTCCAAGCTAAAAAAAGATGGGATTATTGATATGAAGTCTAGGAAGATTATTATCCGGGATTGGTGCACGCTTTGTACACTGCTGCACCGGGAATATTAACATTGAAAAAAGCCCTTCGCTATGAAGGGCTTTTCATTTGCTAATCAAATTTGTACGTCCAGAATCGTTCGTTGTTGATCCACTTCATCATTTGCGGGTCTTGATTTTTCAACTTCTCTTCCATACCAATAAACATCTGCTCGGTTTGCGACCGGTGAGCTTGGATGGCAGCCAGTTTTGTTTCTGCGACGGGGCTAATATCATTGACGATGTCTGGTTCCCCAATTTCGTCTACACAATTATTCGAAAAGGCGACACAGTGTAAGGTTGGCCGCACGGCAGCAGGCATCTTCCCAACTGCCCGAACAACCGCCGCACCGGTGGCATCGTGGTCAGGATGAACGGAATAGCCTGGATAAAAGGTAATAATAAGGGAAGGGTTGACTTCCTCAATCAAAGCTAACATTTTGTTGGCGAGTTTCTCTTCGTCTTCGAATTCAATCGTTTTATCACGGAATCCAAGCATGCGCAGGTCTTGAATGCCCAACACCCGAGCCGCTTCCTTCAATTCCTCTTTCCTAATTTTCGGCAGGTTTTCACGATTGGTAAACGGGGGATTCCCCATGTTTCGTCCCATTTCTCCTAAGGTTAAACACGCATAGGTGACAGGAGTGCCATTCTGTACATGGGTCGCAATCGTCCCGGACACACCAAATGCCTCATCATCAGGGTGCGGAAAAACGACCAAGAGGTGACGTTCTTTTTCCATAAATCATTCTCCTTTCGGGCCTTGCCTCATTATTCAAAGGGGGTGCTGGAAATCTCCAAGGCAACCGCCAGTTTTCCTGCATTATCATGACCGGCTAACAGGAGGTGATTGTCTTCGTCTATTTCGTAATGTGTAATCCCTTCTGCATAAATCCAGCCAAGGTTGATCTTCAAACCAACCCGAAACGGGCCATTCCCTGTTATTTTTCCTAATTCATAACGGACAAGCGCATTGCGGATGAATGCACCAGCGGAAAAAAATGATTGGTCGTTATGTGATGCATAGGCACCGTTTGTCGTTTCAAGGTGAATGTAGACATCTTTATTGGCAAAGCTCGTAATCGCAGCCTGTGCGCCTTTCATATCAATAGGTTCCAAAGTGCAACCTCCTTTCCCTTCATAAATAGAATGATTAAGTCTAATGTCTATTTTAGTTAATAATGTAACTATCATACTAGAATCAGGAAAAAAATGCGAAATCAATGCTCGGTGCCTGACACCAAAAGATGACATCAAAAGAAAGAGCCGATCAATCGACCGGCTCTTTTCTCTATGGTTATTCAACACAATCTTCACAGTACTCTGTTTTTGAAAGTCCACTGCGGTAGGCACCATGCCAGGTTGGACCGACATATTGGTTTAGCTTGAAGCCTTGCTGGATGGCGGCTGTAATAAACTCTTTCGCGACATCGACAGCATCATAAACGGATTTCCCTTTGGCTAATTCAGCAGTAATCGCTGATGAGTAGGTACAGCCTGCTCCGTGCGTGTAGGTAGTTGCAAACTTTTCAGACTCATACAGCATAAAGTCCTTTCCATCATAAAGCAGGTCAATTGCTTTTTCTTCTGATTGGAGTTTACCGCCGCCCTTAATCAACACGAATTTTGCCCCTTGCTCGTGGATTTTTACCGCTGCTTCCTTCATTTCCGCAACAGTACGCGGAGTCTTCATTCCTGCAAGCTGTCCGGCTTCAAACAAATTGGGAGTAACCACTAGCGCGCGTGGTAAGAGAAACTCGCGCATCGCATCGGTCGTTTCTGGATTTAAGACCTCATCTTCCCCTTTGCAAACCATAACCGGATCAATGACGACACGCTCCAGTTTATTTTCATCTATTTTTCGCGCCGCTAATTCGATAATTTCAACCGTACCAAGCATGCCCGTTTTCATTGCATCAATTCCAACAGAAAGAATCGTTTCTAATTGAGTCTCAAGGGTATCAACCGCAATCGGAAACACGTTATGGTGCCAATTGTTTTTCGGATCCATCGTCACAATCGATGTCAGCGCCGTCATTCCATAGACGCCAAGCTCCTGAAATGTCTTTAAGTCTGCTTGAATTCCTGCGCCGCCGCTTGTATCAGAGCCCGCAATCGTCATTACTTTTTTGATCGTCATATGTATCCTCCTTCGTATCTAAAACCTCCTACTTATTATAGAACAATTTTATAAATTTAACAGAATTCACTGGAGGGCAAGACTTGGTAAATCGATTTAAAAGAAATAGTACCTCAATGCCATTTTATGAAGTATTTCCTGAAGAGGAGGGAAAACAATGAACCGTAAAGGTTGTCCCGATGAATATCCCATTTCCTTGATTATTAACGGCTACGAAATCGCCGTTTTTCAACTAACAAATTACAACTTAGACGATTGGACATATGGATATTTGTTTTCTATGGGCGATGCTGTTTCCCAAATTCAAGTTTGCGAAAAATGTAATGGCTATATTAAAATTATTGATATACGACAATATATTGAAAAACCATCAGCAGCCTTACTAGATTTAAACTCGATCCACTTGGATTATGTTGCACAGGAAAATGGCTATCATGCGGTGGGCGAGAAGAAAGATTTGAATTAAGAGGGTGCTCGAATGATGAAGGCAGCGGCTATTATTTTATCAGGTGGAAAATCAAGCAGGATGGGCACCAATAAAGCGCTTTTAAAAATAAACGAAAAAACCAGCATTGAGAGAATTGCCGATACGCTAAAGTTGTCCTTTAATGATATAATTCTTGTAACCAATCATCCTGAAGACTATCAATTTTTAGGATTGAAGATGGTCTCGGATTATTATCCAGATAAAGGACCGCTTGCAGGGGTTCATGCCGGCTTGCTGTCTTCCAATTATGATACGAATTTTATTGTAGCTTGTGATATGCCATTTGTTTCAGGAGAACTTGCAGAGGTGCTCGTTCAAAAATGCGGCGATTATGATGCGGTTATCCCCGTTATTAATGGAATCCAGCACCCTTTATTTGCCGTCTTCCAAAAGAGGGTGGCAGATGAGGTTGCAGATAGGATCGAAGCGGACCGTCTCCGGATGAAGCATTTGCTCGATCACTTAAACGTTTTATATGTAACAGAAAAAGACCTTCACTCAAACAGTATTGACTTAGAACGAGTCTTTTTTAATATGAATCACCCAAACGAGTATGAAGACGCCAAAAAGTGGGCTGAAGCGGATTTTCCCCGCTTTAACGGGCAGAACAAGGAAGTATAAGGGGGAAAAAGGGAACCATGCAATTTTTCAAAGTAAAAACAGTGGAAGAAACATTTGCCTTAATCGAGGAAAAAATACCGGCAACCAAGCAAACCGAAGTACGGGTGCTCGAAGAGGCGCTTCACTATATCCTCGCTGAACCAGTGATTGCACAGGAAAATGTGCCGAGTTTTGATCGTTCAACGGTGGATGGATATGCTGTTCGTGCCAAGGATACGTATGGTTCTTCCGAATCCATGCCAGGCTTCCTTACGGTTACAGGGGAAGTGAAAATGGGTGAGGTTCCAACTGCACAAGCCGGCCCAGGTAAAGCGGTCTATGTGCCAACGGGCGGGATGCTTCCGATCGGAAGTGACAGCGTTATCATGATTGAGCATTGTGAAGAGGTCGATACACTATTAAATACATACAAGCAGATTGCACCCGGAGAAAACGTGATTCGGGCTGGGGAAGATATTAAAGAAGGCGAAACGCTTCTTACGGCAGGCACGAAACTTCGTCCGCAGGAGCTAGGGGCACTCGCTTCTTTAGGGGTTACGACTGTAACGGTCTACCGCAAAGTAAAAGTCGGTTACCTTTCGTCGGGTGATGAAATTGTTCCCTATCAAACAAAAAAACTAGTAGAAGGGCAAATTCGCGATATCAACTATTTGACGATTTCAGGATCTTCGAGCGAATGGAATGTGGATGTCTTATATGGAGGCATTGTCCGTGATGATTTTGAGGAGTTTAAACAAAAGGCCCGTGAACTCTATCATCAGGTAGATTGTTTAATCCTTTCCGGCGGAAGCTCGGTCGGCGCAAAGGATTATACCACGGATGTCATCCAGTCTTTAGGCGACCCGGGAGTTTTTGTCCACGGTATTTCGATTAAGCCGGGGAAACCGACGATTCTGGCAATGGCTAATGGGAAACCAGTGATAGGACTGCCAGGTCATCCGGCCTCTGCGATGATTATCTTTAAGCTGTTTGGCGAGCAAATTTTACGAAAATTAAAGGGCGAGGACTCGCGGCGGAAACCGGAGCGTATTTTTGCTAGAATCACAAAAAATATTCCTTCCTCACCAGGACGGTCTGATTATATTCGGGTCCGTTTATTTGAAAAAGAAGGGGAATGGTGGGCTGAGCCGATTATTGGCAAGTCCGGTTTAATTACAACCTTGGTCAAAAGCGATGGAATTGTTGAGATTAGTTCAGAAAAAGAGGGAATTTCACAGGGGGAATACGTACCTGTGTTTGTCTCACGATAAGGGGGGCTAAGCAGTGAATTATAAAAACTTTAAACGAAAAATATATTTAGAAGATAAACCCCGAGCACAAGCTAGAGAGGAAATTCTCGCAGCTCATGTCCTGACCCCTGAAAAGGAAGAAATCTCAACGATTAACGCGTTGGGCCGTGTGACAGCTGAACCCATCTTTGCACGGGTCTCGATGCCGCATTACCATGCCAGCGCAATGGATGGAATTGCGGTCATGGCTGAAAATACCTATACAGCCCATGAGCAAAATCCACTTCGTCTGAAACGGGGCGAAGAATTTTGTTATGTTGATACGGGGAACGCGATCCCTTCACCGTTTAACGCCGTCATTATGATTGAGCATGTCGATTGTCTTGATGAGGAAACGATTGAAATTATCGAGCCAGCAACCCCTTGGCAGCATATTCGTCCGATTGGCGAAGACGTGGTTCAAGAGGAAATGCTTTTTCCACAAGGGCATATCATCAGGCCAGCTGATTTAGGTGTCCTATTAGCAGGACAGCAAACCGTCATTCCTGTTGCAAAAAAGCCTGTCGTGACGATTATTCCGACCGGGAATGAACTGGTTGAAGCCAATGCAGAGTTAGCACCTGGACAGATCATTGAATTTAATGGCTCTGTATTTGCTGGCTTCATTAAGGATTGGGGCGGAGAACCGAACCTCCTTCCGATTGTGAAGGACGAACCGGAAAAAATTAAAGAAGTACTTTTAGAAGCAGCTGAGACCTCTGATATCATCGTCATTAATGCGGGTTCATCAGCAGGCTCGAAGGACTACACGGTCCACATTATTGGCGAAATCGGCGAAGTCTTTACCCATGGGGTCGCCGCACGGCCAGGCAAACCTGTCATTTTAGGAAAAATAAATGGGAAGATCGTTGTCGGAGTTCCGGGCTATCCAGTCTCGGCTTATTTGGCGCTCGAGTGGTTTGTCAGACCGCTTATCTGCAAGTACCTGCAAATCCCTGAACCCAAAAGGCAGACCGTGACCGTCAAGCTAGGGCGCCGCATCGTTTCGTCCATGGGTGCGGAGGACTTCGTACGAATGAATATCGGCTATGTGAATGGACAGTTCGTTGCCAATCCGCTGACAAGAGCGGCAGGAGTGGCCATGTCGTATGTCAGGGCAGATGGCCTGTTAATCGTCCCAGCTAACATTATTGGTTACGAACAAGGGGATCTAGCCGAAGTAGAACTTATGCGTCCGCTTGAGGAAATCAAACAGGCGATTGTGTTTTGCGGCAGCCATGATTTGACGATTGACCTGTTGTCGTCACGCTTAAAACAGGTGCGGACCGACATGAAAATTGTCTCTTCCCATGTCGGCAGTATGGCAGGCATCATGGCGATTCGAAAAGGAGAGGCCCATGTAGCCGGTATTCATTTGCTTGACCCAAGTACAAAAGAATATAATATCTCCTATATAAACAAACTATTAGCCGGTCAAGACGTCGTTCTGTATCCATTTTTAAAAAGAAAGCAAGGCTGGATCCTTCCAAAGGGCAATCCGCTTGGCATTGAATCAGCGGCTGACTTAGCCCGTGTGAACGCGAATTACGTCAACCGTCAAAAAGGAGCGGGAACCCGAATCCTCTTTGATCTTTTACTCGAGGAAGGGTGCCTGACACCAGAAGATATTACCGGTTATGACCGGGAAATGTTTTCTCATTTAGCGGTAGCAGCGGAAGTGAACGGTGATGCGCACGGGGCAGGTCTCGGGATTTATCCTGCTGCAAAAGCTATGGACCTAGATTTTGTGCCTGTTGCTGATGAAGAATATGATTTGCTGATGACGAGAGGCTTTTATGAGAGCGAAAGCGGCAAGCTGCTAATGGCAATAATCCAATCGAATGCGTTTAAAGAACAAGTCGAAAAAATTGGCGGTTACCAAGTGGTCGAAAATGCAGAGCTTAAGTGCTTGGGTGTAGAGGTGTAATCAGGATGATGTATCAAATATCAAAGGAACCAATCGATATTCAAGCAGTAATTGATAAGGTGGTCCAGCGCGAAGCTGGTGCGATTACGACGTTTATCGGTACCGTTCGGGAATTAACGAAGGGTAAAAAAACGTTGTTTTTAATCTATGAAGCGTACGAAGCGATGGCTGTGAAGAAGCTCGAGCAGATTGGCCAGGAAATTGAACAGCGCTGGGAAGGTTCATGCGTTGCAATCACCCACCGGGTCGGCCGTTTAGATATAACCGATGTAGCGGTGGTCATTGCCGTCTCGACGCCGCACCGTGCTGATGCCTATGAAGCCAACCGCTATGCAATTGAACGGATCAAGGAAATCGTCCCGATCTGGAAGAAAGAGCATTGGGAAGAAGGCGAAGCATGGATGGGCAATCAGCTGGAAACCGTCGCCTACCCAAGCGGCAAGCCTGAGGAGAGTGACTTAAATGAATAAGGTACTATTTTTTGCCCATTTACGTGACGCAGTCGGCGAAGAGTTTCTTTCCGTCGATGCCAGTGGAAAAACGGTGGCAGAATTAAAAGCGGAGTTATCGGCTAAATATAACCTGCCGAAAATGGACACCGTGATGACTGCGGTCAATGAAGAATTTGCCTCGAACGATGAAGTCATTAGAGATGGTGATGAAATTGCCTTTATTCCGCCAGTAAGCGGGGGATGAGCATCAATTTGAGGGTTGATTTTTGAATGCGCAAATAAAACCCTTTGATGCGCAAATAAAACCTTTCAATCCGCAAATAAAGCTCCTCAATCCGCAAATAAAACCTTTCAATGCGCAAATAAAAAGGGGAAATTCGTAAATAGCTCGCTGATTGGCGGGTTTTCTTTTAGAAAGGGGAAAATCATGAACGAACGGTATTCACGGCAGTTCCTCTTTCCTGGGATTGGTAAAGAAGGACAAGCTAAGATTAGCCGCAAGCATATACTGATCATCGGCGCAGGGGCCTTAGGGTCAGGAAGTGCTGAGGTGTTGACCCGGGCCGGCGTTGGCAAGATTACGATAATTGACCGAGATTATGTTGAGGCCAGCAATCTGCAGCGCCAGCAGCTCTATACCGAAGAAGATGTCGCCGAGAAACTTCCGAAAGCTGCAGCGGCGGAAAAACGCTTGCGGGCGATTAACTCCGATGTGGAAGTGGTTTCGATCATCGGTGATGCCACACCTGAATTGCTGGAGGAACTTATCCTTGGTGTCGATGTGATGATCGATGCGACGGATAATTTCGAAACCCGGATGGCGATGAATGATGTCTCACAAAAATACAAGGTCCCGTGGATCTATGGGGCCTGCGTCGGCAGCTTTGGAATGACGTTTTCAATGATCCCAGGAAAAACGCCGTGCTTAAATTGTCTGTTGCGCCAGGTTCCGCTTCAGGGGATGACCTGCGATACGGGCGGGATTATTTCTCCTGCCGTGCAAATGGTAATCGCCCATCAGACAGCGGAAGCGCTGAAGATGCTAGTCGAGGATTGGGATGCGGTGCGGACTTCGTTTGTCAGCTTTGATTTATGGAGAAATCAATATACAAGCTTAAAGATGTCTAAGGCAAAGTTTGCCGGCTGCTTGTCGTGCGGCGAGGAACGGACGTATCCATATCTTGATCGTGAAAATATGACGAAAACTACGGTACTGTGCGGCCGTGATACGGTGCAAATCCGCCCTTCGACCAAAGGGGAGATATCGTTGGAGCGCCTTGCTGGACAACTTAGTACACTTGGTTATGTGGTGAAGGGAAACCCCTATTTGGTGTCGGTTGAAATGGGCGAAGAACGGATGGTTATTTTTCAAGATTGCCGTGCCCTTATTCACGGGACAAAGGATTTGACCCATGCCAAATCGATTTACCAGCGGATCTTAGGATAAGCTATGACCTGTACCTTTAGTGGTACGGGTTTTTCTTTGTCAACATTCGAGGTGTTTCACGTGAAACAATAGAGATTATGTCGAAGTGTCTGTCAATCTCTCGGGCTAATTTTTCGAAAAAAAGGTCATACTCATGTAGAATAGAAACGAGACTGAAATTTGAGGTGCTTGATAAGTGAATATATCCGTCCAAAAACTATTAACGAAAATAGAAGCAGAATTGAAGCTGGCGAAAACCAGCACGAAGGAAGAAAGCTTGCGGGAAAAAGTTTACTCTATTAAAATATTATGCGAGTTGCTGCTAGACGAAAAACCGTCACAGACAAGCGAGGTTCCGGCGGCCCCAATGCCTGCAGTTCAACCTGCCATCTCGTTCCAGGCTTACCAACAGCCTGTAATGAACCAACCAATCGTTCAACAAGCACCAACATTACAGCAACCGAAAAAACTTGACATGGAAGACGAAGCAAACGGGGATTCGTTATTTGATTTTTAACAAAGGGGGAGATTTATAGATGAAAGTATTTATTATAGTAGGAGCCATCAACGCCTTTATAGCGGTTGCTTTGGGTGCCTTTGGTGCCCATGGGTTAAAAGACAAACTGGATGCACATTATTTAGATATTTGGAAAACAGGGGTCACCTATCAAATGTTCCACGCGATAGGTATATTAATGATCGGACTGCTGATTGGTAAAGTAGCCGCCGCCAGTCCGCAATTCACCTGGTCAGGATGGTTAATGCTGGCCGGTATTATCTTTTTTAGCGGCAGTTTGTATGTATTGAGCTTGACGAAGATTGGCATCTTAGGGGCGATTACACCAATCGGCGGGGTATGTTTCTTAGCCGCCTGGATCCTCATGGTAATCGGTGCGGTAAAACATCTGTAATGGAAAGGAAGTCATTGGGCAACGCTCCCAATGACTTTTTTTTAGGCCAGAAAAAGTAAAACACCAATTGGGTGACAATTGGTGTTCACGTGTATTCTTTTATCTTGGCGGGTAAGTAGCTAATGGCGGAGCGCTGCCGTAAGGGTATTCATACTCAATTTCCTCAGAAAATTGGACGTAATCGACGGCTACCATTGGGATCAGGTAACGGGCCCCGGTTTGTGGGTCACTTAAGATAACATGGTCTCTTCCTGCTGCTTCAATAATCCCTTTAAATTCCTTAGCATTCCATTGATTGTTCCCCTCGAATGTGGCAAAGACAGTTACCAATTTCCCTTTATTTAAGCGTAAAATATTTTCGATGTACGACTGCTCAATTGGCAGCATGCCTGGTGCTTGCGATGGCGGTGCAGATGGTGCCCCTGCTCCTGCTCCTGCCCCGGCGGGTGGAAATTGTGGGAATCCTTGTGCACCAGGTGCGGGATAAAAGCTTTGCCCGCCCCCCGGCATCCCTTGAGCTCCCTGTTGTTGCCCTGCAGCTCCAGTAAAAGGCTGATATCCCTGTGGATTGTAGTATTGATTCATCTTTTTCCCTCCTAAAAAGTGAATAAAACAAGTGGCCCAACATCCTATTAATACTCCCTTAATCCCAAATATGTGCCAACGGGGGAAAATAAACTTTTTTCCCCTTGAGATTAGTGGTGTTCTTTCTTAGACTCGCTGTTTAAATAGTATGAGCACACAGGGCGAAATATGACTAGCTAATGAGGGGGAAACAGCAAAAAGGTCCCCAGCCGAAGCTGAGGACTTTTATATATTACACATGTAAGAAATTTGCCACGCGTTCTTCTTCTAGCAGGTTACCAACAAAGAACGAGCCGAATTCTCCGTATCGAGCACTTACTTCATCAAAACGCATTTCATAGACAAGCTTTTTAAATTGAAGGACATCCTCCGCAAACAAAGTAACGCCCCATTCATAATCATCAAAACCAACGGAACCAGTGATAATTTGCTTTACTTTACCAGCGTATGTACGACCAATCATTCCGTGGCTGCGCATTAAACTTTTGCGCTCTTCCATCGGCAGCATGTACCAGTTATCGTTGCCCTCGCGTTTCTTATCCATTGGATAGAAGCAGACATATTTGGTCTTAGGCAGCGTCGGGTACAGACGGGCTAAAATTTGCGGGTTTTGATATGGATCCTCACCAGCAGGTAAATAGTTACTTAACTCGACCACTGAAACATAAGAATGTGCAGGCATCGTGAATTCAGCCAATCTTGTTTTATTAAATTCGGTTTCAATTTGGTTTAGTTCTTCCATTGTTGGACGCAGAATCATCATCATAAAATCTGCCTTTTGACCAACAATTGTATATAAAGCATGGCTGCCTTCTTTACGTTCCTGTGTAGCATTCCACTTCTCAACGAGACTTAAAAACTCGTGGATGGCTGCCTGGCGCTCATCACTAGGGAGCATTTTCCAAGTTGTCCAATCAACGGTACGGAAATCATGGAGGCAATACCAGCCATCAAGCGTTACTGCTGCTTCACTCATTATAATCACTCCTAAATAATCATTCTTCTTATTTACATTCATTACTATATCATAGTTTGACCCAGTGGCGTGCGAATAAACCTTTCTAAATAGGCAAATGGATATTTTTATGGGAAAAAGTAAATTCTAAAACCTAGAGTGTAATTTTTTGAAAAGATAAACTTTTAGCTGGTGTGAGTGATATCCTTGAAATTTAAAAAAGGTTAAGTATGCTAATTAGGTAGGTTTATTAAGGGAGGATTTTAGTCGTGAGTGATTTATTTGAAGGATTAAAGCAAAAAGTTTCTGGACGTGATTTGAGAATCGTTTTTCCAGAAGGATTAGACGAACGGATTGTCAGAGCTGCAGGTCGTTTGGCTTCAGAAAAATTAATGACACCGATCTTGATTGGCAACATCGAACAGGTTCAGGCCAAAGCGGCAGAGGTTGGCGTATCGCTCGACGATGCGGAAATTTATGACCCTGCGAGCTATGCGGGCATGGACGAGTTGGTGGCTGCGTTTGTGGACCGCCGCAAAGGGAAAGTAACCGAAGAGAATGCCCGGAAAATTTTGCTCGATGGAAACTATTTCGGCACGATGCTTGTTTATTTAAATAAAGCACACGGCCTTGTCAGCGGTGCGGCCCACTCCACAGCGGATACGGTGCGCCCTGCGTTACAGATTATCAAGACAAAAGAAGGCGTCAAGAAAACGTCGGGTGTGTTCATCATGGTTCGTGAGGATGAAAAGTATGTGTTCGCCGATTGTGCAATTAATATTGCACCAGACAGCAATGATTTAGCTGAAATTGCGATTGAAAGCTCGAAGACAGCCAATATGTTTGATATCGAACCGCGCATTGCGATGCTCAGTTTTTCGACGAAGGGTTCAGCAAAATCACCGGAAACGGAACGAGTGGCAGCGGCAGTAGAAGAAGCCAAGCGTCGTGACCCATCACTTGTCTTGGACGGAGAATTTCAGTTTGATGCAGCGTTTGTTCCGTCTGTTGCAAAAAGTAAGGCACCGAATTCACCGCTGCAAGGGGATGCGAATGTGTTCATTTTCCCTAGCCTTGAAGCAGGAAATATCGGCTATAAAATTGCACAGCGCTTAGGCGGCTTTGAAGCGGTCGGACCGATTTTACAGGGCTTAAATGCACCAGTAAACGATCTATCACGCGGTTGTAATGAAGAAGACGTCTACAAACTGGCGTTAATTACAGCGGCGCAAGGATTATAAGAGGTTTGAGAAGGGCTTGTCCACGGGTGGTGGACTGGCTTTTTTTAGTGATTGTAAATACTTTATTGATAAAAGAAGAGCGCTGCATTTACCGAAAAGAGTGAAAAAGAGCGTTAACGGTAAATGAAAAAGGGTTACATTTACCGAAAGGAGAAAAAAATAGCTCTAACGGTAAATGAAAAGCCGCTTTAGTGACCGAACGAGGTCCAATCTGTTTTATTTTCCTTCTTTTTGTTAAAATAAGTCTATCAAATCAGTAAGGAGTTACTCAAATGGAAGGGTTACTACGTCAACCGCAATGGCGAATCATCGATCAATCAGCTGTGGGCATTCATTTTCAAGCATTACAATCGTTTGGAACGGATGATACCCTGTGTGCATCGGTCGGATCGGGGCAGGCACCGGCAACCGCACGGACATGGGTCCACCACAATACCATCGTCCTCGGCATCCAGGATACCAAATTGCCATTTTTACAAGCAGGCATTCAATTTCTACAGGAGCAAGGTTATCAATCAATTGTTAGAAATTCCGGCGGCCTCGCTGTCGTCCTGGATGAAGGCGTCCTCAACGTTTCGTTAATTTTTCCAGAGGCGGAAAAAGGGATTGATATTAATCGCGGCTATGAGACGATGTGGCAGCTCATTCAAAACATGTTTGCGGACTTCCCGCACCAGATTGAGGCCAGGGAAATTATCGGCTCATATTGCCCAGGAAGTTACGACCTGAGTATCGATGGGAAAAAGTTTGCCGGTATCTCTCAGCGCCGCCTTAAAAAAGGGGTTGCCGTTCAGATCTATCTTTGTGTGAATGGCAGCGGCCAAAAACGGGCCGAGCTGGTCAGGCAATTTTACAAACTAGCAAAACAAGAGGAGGAAACAAAATTTGCCTATCCGGAAATTGTCCCTTCTGTCATGGCATCACTTGCGGAATTGCTCGGGACCGATTTGACTATCGGCGATGTAATGCTCCGTCTATTAAACCAGTTAAAGGAAAATAGTGAATTTTTATATGCTGGGCCATTGAATGACTATGAGCTGGCGTTATTTCCCGGTTATTATCAAAGGGTCATTGATCGTAATGAAAAAATCGCCGCCATGTAAAAAGCCGCAAATCCCACCCGAGTGGAATTGCGGCTTTTTTTCAAAGAGATGTTGCGCGTTTGCTCTTCTCCCTATTCTCTATTTATTCTGCTACTTTTTCAAGATTCCCGTTACGGTCCATTTTGAATTTAGTCGCTGGTCTTTCTTCTTCTTCAAATAAAACAAGCTTGCGGGCGCGGTTCATAATCTTCATTAAGGTCTCGTAATCTTCCTGAATTGTTTCGGTATTCTGCTCAAGCCCCGCGATTTTTGCTGACATTTCTTCATTGTGACGCCTTACCTCAGCCAGCTCTCTTTTCAATCTTTCATTCTCACTTTTTAATGCTTCATTTTGCAGATTGGCATGATGAAAGTTTTGCAAATAAGTAATGACGGAATCAAGCGAAAGCCCTGTGGTATTTGCCTGCCGGTACGTTTGGACGGATGGTTGAACGGGTGCCTGTGCTTGAACTGGCGCTTGTGTTTGGACGGAAGCAGCAGGCTTTACATAAGTTTCTTCTGCCATTTCTGCCGTCATATCTGGCAGTTCAAACGAAGTTTCGAGCGGCATTTCAACTTCCATTGGCATCGTTTCAAACTCCGGTGTTCCCGTGAGCGGCGGACTATACAGCAGCTTCTTCTTGCCGCCCTGATCTTTTCCTAAAACTCTTTGTCTTTGTTTCCGTTGCTTTTTGGCTAACTGCAATGCCTTTTCATAGCGGTGACGGACGACAGCGTTCCATCTGAACCCACACGCGGCAGAAGTACGATTCAGTTTATCGCCCACTTCTTCAAAAGCGTTCAGCTGGGTACTTCCTTCTCTTACATGCCTAAGGACAGTCTCGGCTAAAAGCAAATCATTCTCATCTGTCCATGCATCTTGACGAACTTTCATATTTTCAACTCCCTATTATAGTTTTTTTGATGAACCCGCCAATGTATCTTGACGAGTTTTTAAAAGTTCTAGTCTTAGGATGGACAAGTTTATGAGCCTTTATACCAAAATGGTTGCAAGGATAGTAGATTTTTTTCGCGAGTTTAGTAAAGATTGCAACTTGCATTCGAAAACAAGAAAATGTAAAATACCATAGGAGTTAATCGGTTGTTTTAAGTAATCCATACTGGATAAAATATAGATAGAGAGTGACAAAAGAAAGGGTTGTAACAAATGTCCAATGAATTTCGCGTTTGTGATGATTGTCAGGCCGTGAATTTGAAGACATTAATCCCTCGGTTGAAAGAACTGGATCCGGATGCTGAAGTGAAAATTGGCTGCCAATCCTATTGCGGACCAGGCCGGAAAAAGACCTTTGCCTTCGTTAATAACCGCCCGGTTGCCGCATTAACGGAAGAGGAATTAATGGAAAAAGTGAATAAAAAGATAAAATAGTCACCTTTGTCAAATAAACTTAGGTGATTTTTTTTCTCATCAATGTCGAAAAATCCTGTTGAATTTTGCTGAAAACTGGGTGGTTTTTGGGATATAATAGGAAATATATAGGCGAAGGGCTCTGGAAGCCCTACGCGCCAGGAACTAGTATACGAGGAAGAGGGAAGTCTATGGCATATTCGGCGGAAAAGCTAAGTGAAGAAAAAGTATTTAAAGACCCCGTCCACCGCTACGTCCATGTACGTGACCTGGCCATCTGGGATTTAATTGGCACAAAAGAGTTTCAGCGCTTGCGGCGCATCAAACAGCTCGGAACCACTTTTTTAACCTTTCACGGCGCAGAGCACAGCCGCTTCAACCATTCACTAGGTGTCTATGAAATTGTCCGCCGTATCATTGATGATGTGTTTGCGGGAAGGCCGGAATGGAACGATGACGAACGCCTGTTGACCCTATGCGCGGCCCTGCTCCATGACCTCGGCCACGGACCGTTTTCTCATTCCTTTGAAAAAGTGTTTGATTTCGATCATGAGGAGTTCACCCGGAAGATTATTTTAGGAAACACCGAAGTGAATAAGGTACTGTTGAAGGTTGGTAAAGATTTTCCTGAAAAAGTAGCAGAAGTGATTGGGAAAACTTCAGAGAAAAAGCTAGTAGTCAGCCTTATTTCCAGTCAAATTGATGCCGATCGGATGGATTATTTGCAGCGAGATGCCTATTTTACGGGTGTCAGCTATGGTCAGTTTGATATGGAACGGATCCTGCGGGTGATGAGGCCGCGCGAGGATCAAGTGGTGATCAAAAAAAGCGGGATGCATGCGGTGGAAGATTATATAATGAGCCGCTACCAGATGTATTGGCAGGTCTATTTTCATCCGGTTTCGCGCAGTGCGGAGGTTATTTTGACAAAAATTCTCCACCGCGCCAAGCAATTATTTGAAGAAAACTATTCTTTTAAATATGAACCGATCCACTTTACTTCGATCTTCAATGAAAAAGTAACCTTAGAAGACTATTTAAAATTAGATGAATCCGTGATTTTATATTATTTTCAAATTTGGCAAGAGGAAACTGACCCGATTATAAGTGACCTCTGCCGGCGGTTTGTGAATCGCAATCTATTTAAGTATGCCGAATTTGATCCTGCGAAAGAATACAAAAAGCTCGCCGAATTAGGTTCCTTATTCAAAAAGGCAGGGATTGATCCTGAATACTATTTAGTTGTCGATTCCTCGTCGGATTTGCCGTATGATTTCTACCGTCCTGGAGAGGAAGAGGAACGGCTGCCGATTCATTTGTTGATGCATAATGGGGAATTGAAGGAGCTTTCTAGAGAGTCAGAGATCGTTGATGCGATCTCGGGGAAAAGAAGAACGGATCACAAGCTCTATTACCCGGCTGATTTCCTAGAGGATGACTCGTCCAAAAAGAATGTCAAAAAGCAAATCCGTGCCCTTTTAGAGCTATAGAACGATTGGTGCCTGACACCCAATATTGATCTGTTGAGATGGAGTAGGAGATGACGAACGTTGTTAAATGATCACGCGAAGCTGATGCAGGCGGTTATGGTTTCCGGTGAAATTATCGGACGAAAAAAGCTGCAAAAGATGATATATATTGCCAAAAAGGTGGCATTCCCTTTTCATGAGCGGTTCCAGTTTCATTTTTATGGCCCCTACTCAGAGGAATTGACGTTACGGGTCGAAGAGCTATGTAATATGGGATTTCTCAATGAGGTGAAGGAGAAAAAGGGCGGTTATTTTCAGTATCGCTATACATTGACGGAGCCGGGAAAAGAATTTTTAAGTGTGAATGAGGTTGAGATGCCGTTTTTGCAGGATTTCCTGGTGGATATGAATGAGCAGAATGCTAGATTCTTGGAGTTAGTTTCCACGATTTTATATTTTGATAATCTTTCAAAAGAAGAAGTATCGAACAAGGTGTTTACATTAAAAGCAAGTCAGCGCTATACGGAAGCGGAAATCGATGAGGCCTATCAATATATCGAATCCTTAAAAGGTAAAATTCAATAAGTTATGTTAAACACCGCTTGGACAGCTGCGTGCACGGGGGTCCGGGGGGTGTTTTTTTGAGTCCTTCGGAAGAACCTTTCGAAGGACATTTCACCTGTTCACTTTTGAGGTTTTGTCCATCGGAACCGGTCCGAACCAAAAAGGTGTCAGGCACCATGTGAGATTTTCACATGGTGCCTGACACCGCTATCTTTATTGGTCGCTTTTTCTGACGCCGGCAATTCCAAGATTGCTTTTGCTCATTTCATCGATCATTACGTGGATGGCTTCTTTGGGTGCTCCTGTTGTTTCGCTGACTGCTTCGGTTACTCTTGAAACAAGTTCACGCTTCTGTTCATCGGTACGTCCTTCAAGCATTTTTACGGTAACATATGGCATGTTTTTTTCCTCCTATATAACGCTTTCGCTTTTCTATTTTAGTTTTCCATAATTCGACGAAAAGTGCAATAATAGATGACGCTTTTGATTTTCTTTTTATAAACGGTTTCATGTATACTAAAAGGAATATAGTTTAGATAGAAAAACGGAGTTTGTGCACCATACAAAGTGTGCCATCCGTTAGAGATGGAAGGAGATACGCGTTGGAAAATTTTCTTGCCTATCCACTTAGCATGATTCCCTATTTGGCAATAACCCTGATGATTGCCTTTACGTTTCACGAATTTGCTCACGCGTTTGTTGCCTATAAATTCGGGGACATGACGGCAAAAAACCAAGGACGCTTGACGCTGAATCCACTCAAGCACCTGGATCCGATTGGAACGATTTTAATTTTCATTGCCGGCTTTGGCTGGGCTCGTCCGGTTCCGGTTAATCGCTTTTTCTTTAAAAAGCCTCGCCTGGCAGGAATTCTCGTTTCCATTGCAGGGCCGCTCAGCAATCTTATTTTAGCTTCGTTAGGCTTCATTGTTGCGTTTGGATTAAACCGATCCGGGGTCATCGCACCAGATAGTTTCTATGATTTCCTCGAAATATTTATCCGGCTTAATATTGTTCTATTTATTTTTAACCTGTTACCCTTTCCACCGCTCGATGGTTACCGGATTGTTGAGGATTTAGCCCCCACCCATGTTCGGGCAAAAATGACCCAGTATGAACAGTACGGTGCGTTGATCTTCTTAATTTTAGTTTTTACACCCCTTGATAAATTTACAATTGAGCCTATTTTTGGGGTGGTCATCCCTTGGGTGTGGGATGGGTTAAGTAATTTCTTTAGTATGTTGTTTTTTTAGGAGGCTTGCGTTTTAATGGATGAAAAAAAGAAGAAGCTTGGTTTTAATATTATAAAAAGTGACCCGACGGATGGCCATAAAGGCTATGGAAAAGGTGCTTTGAGCCTTGATAATGTGTCGCCGGTCATAATTGATGTCGATGCAGGTGAAGCTGAGATTGATGTCGGTGCGATGCATGCCCGCAGCGTCGTGGAAAAGGGAATTAAATTTTTGAAAACGCAAGAAGAGGTTCCGAACGGGAAACCGTATTGGCTTGTGTGGGTAACGATTGACCGCAAGCAAGAAGGTCCGTACTACGCCGGTGTGACGGCCTGCTTTATGACGGTTGACCGGGAGATTCGGCGCGGCTACAAATCCTTGCCTGAACACGTGAACCGCATGGATAAGTCTTTGAAACGCCATATCATTGTGGACGACATGGATGCGAATTCGAAAAAGGTGTTAGCCGATTTCTTACGCAGTCACAATGAGGTCTTGTGGAACAACTCGACGGATGAGCTAAAACGTGGTTTATTGGCCGAATAAAAAATAAATGCTTGTAGTTTTTTCAAAAGGTATAGTATTATAAGCAGTGTAAAAACGCTTTAAAACTAGGACAAGAAAAGCTCCGGAAAAATTTTCCGGAGCTTTTCTATATTTAGATTTGTTTAACTCCATGGCATGATTTTTTTATACCATGGCACTTTCTTGTTAGAGTCCTTATGATTTGCAGGCGCGGATTCATGATGGTTGAGATGCTCCGTGCAGTATTCGGTTGGCTCCGTTCCAGCGACAAAATAGGTAAAGCGGCGCACTGGACAATCATTTGTCGCCAGTTTGCCATTTTCTGGATTGACATACACCCCTTTGACACCTTCTTTCGGCGCTTTAAACGCCTTCACGGGCTTCCCTTTTAAGGCTTCTTCCATAAAATTTGCCCAGATATTCTTGGCGTATGTTTTTTCTGCGACCAGCTCAATCGGTTTTCCCATATCGTAGCCGGCCCAAACGGCGGTAACCAGCTGCGGCGAGTAGCCGATCATCCAGCTATCCGTTTCCGTTGAGCCTGATTTACCTGCATAGGGGCGCGAAATATCCTTAATGACCGTGCTGCCGGTTACCTTGGCATAGCCATTTAACTTCGGATCAAAAATCCCCGTCAACATCTGCGTCATTACAAAGGCCTTTGCTGGGTCCAAGACCTTTTCCGTCTCATTTTCTTTTTCAAAAATGACATTGCCATTGTAGTCTTCCACTCTGGTAATTAAGGTTGGATTCACCTTTTTCCCACCGTTTGCCAATAGACTATAGGCATTCGCCATTTCAATAACCCGTACTCCTGAAGTCCCCAATGCGAGTGAGGGAACACGAGCCATTTTTGATGAAAGGCCAAATTTCCTAGCCGTTTCAATTAAGGTCTCTTCTCCTAAAAATAAATGCGTTTTGACGGCAAAAATATTATCAGAAACAGCGAGCGCTTGGGCGAGGGTGATTTCTCCGTCGGCATACTTATTGTTAAAGTTATGCGGGGTATAATCAGCCTGGCCATCGTCAAAATGGAAGGTCGTAAACTCACTGCGCATCGTCGAGGATGGAGTGAACCCCTGCTCAAGGGCTGCGTAATAAAGCAGCGGCTTGATCGTGGAGCCTGGCTGCCTGATCGCCTGAACAGCGCGGTTAAATGGGCTCTTTTCATAATCCCTGCCGCCGACCATCGCTTTCACATAACCGTTTTTTGGATCCATTGCCACGAGTCCCACTTGAATTTCCGAGAGATTCGCGACATTTTTATGAACCTGATTTTCAGCTGCCTCCTGCTGTTTGCGATTAAGCGTGGTATAGACTTTTAATCCGCCAAGGGCAATCGTGCGGTCATCTAAATGTAATTGATTTTTTAAGGCATTTCTGACAGCATCCTGAAAATAAGGAGCTACCTTCACTTTTTGTGTGTTATGAGCGCCGACAATTGTCAGCGGCTGCATGGCAGCATCTATTGCTTCCTTTTTCTTGATGTAATGATTCGTCACCATGCTTTTCAAAATAATCGTCTGGCGCTTTTTCGCATGTTCCATCGAGGCAAGCGGAGAGTAGATTCCCGGCCCCTTTGGAATTCCAGCGAGCATGCTCGCTTCCGCGAGGTTTAAGTCAGCTGCATCTTTTCCAAAATAATATTGGCTGGCCGCCTGTACACCATAGGCACCGTTGCCATAATAAATCGTATTTAAATAGCCTTCGAGAATTTCCTTTTTTGAATAATTCATCTCAATGCGGATCGTATAAAAAGCCTCGTGCAGCTTCCGTGTCCACGTTTTATCGTGTTCGAGAAATAGATTTCGGGCATATTGCTGGGTAATTGTGCTTGCCCCCTGTACCTTTGCGAAGGCTTGAATATCGGCTAGGACAGCACCCCCAATACGCTTAAAATCGAAGCCATGGTGCTCGTAAAAATTTTTATCCTCAATCGAGATCGTTGCCGCGACAATATCCGGTGAAATATCCTCTAACCGGGCCCAATACCGTTTTTGGCCACTATTACTTTCACCAATCAATGTCCCGTCATCCGCGAAGAAAAGTGTCGATTGCGGCACGGCGAGCGGCGGTGCACCGAGGATTTTTGCATAGGCCAGAATCCCAAGGAAGAGAATTAGCATACAAATCATGCCTATCAAACTGATGATAATAGCTGCCCGCAAATATTTAATCGTCTTCCGAAACCCTTGATCAGTCATGATTTCCACTATATCTCACCACCATATTTCCAGATTTTAAAAAAATAGATAGTAATAGTATTGAAAAAATAGAGTCATTTTAAACATTTAATGTAGGATTTATTTAAATTTTGCTAGACTTTTTGGTGTGATTGTAATTCAATAGTTTGGGTACTATAAAATTGAAGTGATTACTTTGTAATTAACTAGAGGTTTAAATAGAATGAAGTGAAAGGAAGATGAACATGTCAATTTGGTTTACAGAAAAGCAAACCGAAAACTTTGGAATCATTATGAAAGTAAATAAAACCTTACATACAGAACAAACGGAATTTCAAAAGCTCGATATGATTGAAACAGAAGAGTGGGGCAACATGCTGTTATTAGACGACATGGTGATGACTTCTGTCCGCGATGAGTTTGTTTACCATGAAATGGTGGCACACGTTCCTTTATTTACACACCCGAACCCTGAGAACGTTCTTGTTGTCGGCGGCGGTGATGGCGGTGTGATTCGTGAAGTGTTAAAGCACCCAAGCGTGAAGAAAGCAACGCTTGTTGATATTGATGGCAAAGTAATTGAGTACTCAAAGAAATTCCTTCCGGAGATTGCCGGGATGCTTGATGACCCGCGCGTGGATGTCCAAGTCGACGACGGATTCATGCACATTGCCAACAGCGAAAATGAGTATGACGTTATTATGGTTGACTCAACCGAACCAGTCGGACCAGCGGTTAACCTATTTACAAAAGGATTCTATGCAGGAATTTCGAAGGCGTTGAAAGAAGACGGAATCTTTGTGGCTCAGTCTGATAATCCGTGGTTTAAAGCGGATTTAATTCGCAACGTACAGCGCGATGTTCGTGAAATCTTCCCAATTACACGTCTATATGTTGCAAATATCCCAACATACCCAAGCGGCTTATGGGCCTTCACGATCGGATCAAAGAAATACGATCCATTAGAAGTAAGCGAAGACCGCTTCCACGAAATCGAAACAAAATACTACACAAAAGAACTTCACAAAGCAGCATTCGTACTGCCTAAATTTGTTGGCGATTTATTGAAGTAATATCGAGGGGGGCAGTCCCCGTTATAGAGATTATTGGAGACAAAAAGGGGCTAAAAAAGCATCAAAGTGTCGCCAATAAAGTCTCTAATCGACCGAACTCGAAGAAAAAGAAGCCTT